>NZ_JBIWGL010000025.1:0-69780 GCF_044763535.1 Lysinibacillus sp. NPDC095746 | reverse complement strand
GAATTAAAAAACGGACACGGGTACGATACGGCATCGACTGCGGGTCTATTTGGCATGGAAATTCAAGGTGCTACAACGATATTCGCTGTCAATTTGAAACGGATATTAAAGCTACTAAACGAAAATGAATAAGGAATAGAGACAGAAATAAGGCACTTCTTGTTCAATTTTGAACAAGAAGTGCCTTATTTTTATCTGAGAAAGGTTCGTTTTTATGAAAACGTAAGTTTTTCAGTGCCCTCCAGCTTTTGAGACATCTTCTATCTACTAGGAAAATACATAGCTATCCATATTATCGATTGTATTTTGGATAGCATCTTTTAAGGAACGCTGATGTTCGCCACAATCAGCTATGGCCTCTTCTAATGTAATTGCAGCATTTGCCATAAACGGTGCCATCTGCAAATCTTTCGCTAATTGAATAAGAACAAGTGCTTTATTCCATTTCCAACGCGCATTTTTCGAATCTAAGTTAATAGCTTGCTCTAAGTAACCAAGTGCATCGAATGGCATCCATCCGAAGCGGTGCATCGTTTGACCCGTGATGCCCCAATATAACGCCTTGTTAGGGTTTTCTTTTACAGCTTGTCTAAAACAATGGACACTCTCATTATAATGATGTGCAAACAAAAACAGTTCACCTTGTGTAAAATATGATTGTGCCTTTTCAATTGGGGTACCTGTTGTAGCTACATCCTCAAGTTCTTTAATACGCTTTGTAAACTCTGTTTCATCTTTGATCGCACGAATTTCGACTACGCTATCCGATTCAGGATAACTTTCATCCGCTCGTTCAGCATGTTGAGTTTCAACATCCAATGCAGGCTTTGGATAGCAAGCAAAATCATACTCTTCTAATAATTTAATATATTTATCAGCTAACGCTTTCTCATTTTCATCTGTAATTTGCTTAGCCGCCTCATAACACTTCATTAGTTCACCATTATAAAAATAATCATCCATTGTCATTTAATATTCCTCCAATGTACAACTCTTCAGTATATTTAGTATACACTACAAAAAGCAATTATGCCTCGACATAATTGCCCCGAAAATTGGCTGGAGGCTTTTACTTCTTCCAACAATAGAGGTGGAAAACTTCAGTAACTGCCGCTTCTTCTTTGCCAAATACACTTCCTATAAAGAATAAAAAAAAGACTGATCAAAAATAACTTTTGATACAGTCTCAGCTTTACTTATTTTTTCAATACTTCTTTATTTAAAAATGTACGTAAATCTTCATCTGGTAAGGCACCTTCAAAGCGTTGAACCTCTTTACCACCTTCAAAACGAATAAAAGTTGGTGTCGCATTAATATGATATTTATCCCATAAATCTTGATATTCCCAAACATTTAATTGAGCAATATCAACACCAAGCTCTTTGGCAATCGGCATTAACTTAGGTGTAAAAGCTTTACAGTGCACACATGTTGGACTGAAGAAATAAGCATTTACATCTTCACCCGCTTTTATCTTTTTTTCAAGCTCATCTGGCAACATAATATTTTGGTAATTTTTATCATCTAATTGATCAATTGTTTCTTGTTTCAGTTTTTTGTCACCGTAAGGATTATTTCCACTTGCTACCTTACTTTTGTTCGATACATTTGTTAGCACAATAATTACTGCAAATAACAAAACAATTACTGAGCCAATAATTAGTAGTTTTTTCACGAAAATGTATTCCTCCCTTTCCACACTAAAAAACCCTAGTTTTAGTGTATTCGCAATTGATTATAAAGTGTTTTTAAAACCTAGTAAACTAATAAGTCTTTGAAAATAAGTTTTTCCATAATTCAAACATAATTTGGCCCAATTTTGGAAACATACATATATAATGCTCAATACGAATATGGAGTGGTTAATATGAAACACACTATCCGAAATATTTTTCAAATTTATAAAAGTGATATCCATAATATTTTAACAAACTGGGTAGTTGCTGTCATTATTGGTGGGCTCATTTTTTTACCTTCTCTTTATGCTTGGCTCAATATTTATGCATCTATGGATCCCTATGCTCATACATCCAACATGAAGATTGCTATTGTCAATGAAGACACAGGAGCGAATGTTAGAGGAGAAGATATTAATGTCGGTAACGAGGTAGTAACCAATTTAAGTACGAATCAAAACTTTACTTGGGAATTTACATCTCATGAACAGGCACTTAATAATTTAAAAAACGGGAACTATTTTGCGGTTATAGTTGTCCCTAGTGATTTTTCTCAAAAACTTACCTCCATACTATCAAAAGTGCCTACTAAAGCGCATATCGATTATTATGTAAATGAAAAAATAAATCCAATTGCACCTAAAATTACAAGTAAAGGTGCTAGTGGTCTGACACAACAAGTATCTAGCGAGTTTATCTCAACCGTCAATGGAACACTTTTTTCTATTTTTAATACGGTCGGTGTTGAAATGGAAAAGGAAATTCCAGATTTTAAAAAATTCGAAAATTACATTTTTACGATTGAACATCATCTTCCAGATATCGGAACGTTTTTAGCGAAAACTGCTAATGGCGGAAAAGAAGCTGAGACATTACTGAATCATACGATTACGCAAGTTCCTGAGGTTGAAAAATTAGCAAATGATGGTCTAACAACGATTAACTCAGGTTTAAAATTGATTAATGAAGCAGATACATTATTCAACCAGCTGTCCCCTATCGTAAAGAAAGATCTAGAATCTGTGCAAAATATTGCTCAACGATTTACAGATATTATAGGGAAGCTACAAAATGCTAATATAGATACAGCTGCCATTGCACAAATAAAGGATACGATAAAAAACCAACTAGCTGCATCTCGTGAGAAAGTAAATACTAGCATCCAAACACTTGAAGCACTTCAAAAATTAACACAAGCTGATGCTTCGACTCGAAAACAGCTTGAAAACAAGGTGCAAAACATCCTGACGGCGCTACAGCAAAGCAATTCTGAAGATGTTAAGACTTTGCTAACTAACAATAAAATTATTGAACAACTTGAAGCTATACGTGGAGATTTACAGGCAAATCCTAGTTTTACTGATTATTCTTTAAGCTCTTTAACAGCATTAAATCAGCTAAATACTTTATTAACGGACGCCTCAACTAAAATACAGCAATTAAATAATATTGATGTCGAAACGATAAAAAAAGATCTTGCTGATGTTCAAAGTGTTGCTCAAAATGCTTCGAACAATCTTCATCAATTCCTTACTAATTATAACGATCATCTAGAGCCACAAATTCATACGACACTGACTTCTGCGAAAAATACTTTAACGAATGCTTCAACCATGTTAACAAAAGTAAAAAGTATACTACCTCAAGCAACAGATCGTTTAACAAATGCTAAAAATATGTTAGCCACAGCTAATAAGACCATTGGTACAGTACAATCAGATTTTCCTGCATTAAGTACAAAAATTAAAGCTCTTGCAGACAAGCTGAGAAAATTAGAAAGCGAAGCTGACATTTCTGAAATCGTTCAATTATTGAAAAACGACGTTAACGCTGAGCGAGATTTTTTTGAGGAGCCTATTAAACTTGAGGAACATAGAATGTTTCCAATTGCTAATTATGGAACAGCTATGACACCGTTTTACACTGTGCTTTCCGTTTGGGTTGGTTGTTTATTATTAATTTCTCTATTATCTGTAGATATTCACGACAATACTCAATATAGTATTCGCCAAATATACTTTGGACGTTTATTAACATTTGCAACTTTTTCATTTATTCAAACGCTCATTATAACAATTGGCGATATTGTTATTTTAGATGGTTCAATTAGTGCTCCTTACTACTTTATTCCATTTGGGCTATTTATTAGCTTAGTGTTCATTACAGTTGTCTATACGCTAGTATCCGTATTCGGAAATGTTGGCAAGGCGTTAGCCATTGTCATGTTAGTATTGCAAATTGCAGGTTCCGGTGGCACATATCCTGTCGAATTACTACCGAAGTTTTTCCAAATGATAAATCCATTTCTGCCGTTTACTTATGCAATTGGGATGATGCGAGAGGCAGTTGGTGGTATTATTTGGTCAAAGGTTTGGATTGATCTTGCCTTTTTATCTTTCTTCTGGCTCATTTTCATACTATTTGGTTTCTTCATGAAAAAATTACTGAGTGAGAAAATGGAACTTTTAATGAACAAAACACGCGGATTAGATATTTTTCATTAATTTTCACTAGTGCTTCTTGTAAATCCTAAAACGAACGATGTTATAATGGAAGTATTGTAAACATGTAGGAGGCGCTTTTGTTGAAAAAACTACTATCTATTTTTACTTTGTCGTTATTAGTGTTGAGTGCTTGTGGTGAAGATAAACAGGTTGTTGAAAAAAATGCAGCGCAAAAAGAAGTTTCACATCAAGAACATAGACATGCTTCCGGAGATATTCAGGAGGAAACTGCATCTTCTGATATTTTACCATCGTTTTTAAACAATAAATCAGAAGATATTCGCTTAGTGTATCAAATTGCTGGACAGTCTACTGACATTTTAGAATGGATGCCATGCTATTGTGGATGTGGTGAATCAGCTGGACATAAAAGCAATTTAAACTGCTTTATTGAGGAAAAACGTAAGGATGGCACCATTGTTTGGGATGATCACGGTACCCGTTGTCTCGTTTGCCTAGAAATTGCTGTACAGTCTGCAAAAATGCATAAAGATGGTATGAGCCTAAAAGAAATTCGTCAAAAAATTGATGACACATATAAAGAAGGCTACGCAAAACCAACACCGACTGATATGCCTGCTTAATAACAAAAAAACTCATCGTTTGATGAGTTTTTTGTTATTTAACGAGCTGTAGCACCGTTTTAAAATGTGGATGATCTGCACGTTGTAATAACTCGTATAAAATCATTTCCACGCTTGTTGGTAAAATTCCAAGTGCCTTCATCTTCTCAAGCCCTATCTCTTTATTGGCCTTTGTACGAGAGGACACTGCATCTACAACAACTTCAACTTCAAACCCTTGTTCTTTTAGCTGTATGGCCGTTTGATAGACACAAATATGTGTTTCGATACCTGTCACAATAAATTGAGAACGACCACTTACCTTCATTGCATCGACAAACTCTTGTTCCTGGCATGCACTAAAAGTCATTTTAGCTATAGGTTGTTGACCTTGAATATGCTGAGCAATATTTAAAGCTGTCCCACCTAAACGGCTAGGATTTTGCTCGAGCCATAAAATAGGTACCTCTAATACTTGCATAGCTTGTACCAGCTTGGCCACATTTTCAATCATCGCTTCACTTTCGTCAACAATTGTCGCTAACTTCCCTTGTACATCGACGACAACTAAACACGCTTCTTCTATTGTAAACATTTAAAACACCCCTTTTAGCAGTATTCACAATTCATTATACCTAAAGTTACTTGGTTTATGTTCACGGTTAGCAATATTTCGTCCATTTAACTTAATTAGTGTGTTCCTCTCTGCCTGTAAATGTATCCATCTTTACCCTATAAGAACTTAGGCTATACTCCGGAAAGCGTCCTTCTGGGGTGGAATGTGCAAGCGAGTGCTTATTTAACAGAAGAAATTTCATTTACACAAACACGAACATTTTATTATCACACCGTTTTAGCAATATGTAAATCACGAAATATTAACTCATATATGTACCACTCCATTTCAGTTTGTTCGTATTTAAAGCTAAAACGCTATTGTGAATTTTAACTCAATTGTGTACATTTTGTTGCGAGCCTGTCATTATTCTGCTCGAATAGCGAGAATTTTATTTTTTCTCTTGAAAATTGAGTTATAATCCAGTAAAGTGCTTTTAACGGTCAGTAATCCGCCTATTCTATTATCTTTAAATTAAAAAAGTTAGCTAGATGACTATGAACGGATTGTAAAAGCCCGATAGATTCATTAACCAATTAATAAGGACTAAACTGATTAAGGTTTGACCTTATAAAACAAACAAGGAGTGTACCACTTTGACACAACGAGCATACAATTTTAACGCAGGCCCTTCTGCCCTACCACTAGAAGTATTAGAAAAAGCCCAACAACAATTAGTAAACTTCCGTGACTCAGGCATGTCAATTATGGAAATGAGCCACCGTAGTGCCATTTTCGACGAAGTACATAATGAAGCAATTGCTTTATTGAAAAAGCTTTATGCTATCCCAGAGAACTATGAAGTCCTTTTCCTACAAGGTGGAGCTAGTCTTCAATTTACTATGATACCGATGAACTTCCTACAAGCAGATCAAAAAGCAAGCTACGTATTATCTGGATCATGGTCTGAAAAAGCTTTCAAAGAGGCTAAATTATTTGGTACACCTGTTGAAGCTGCTAGTACAAAAGAAAATAAATACCGCAATATCCCAACTTTAGTAAACCTCGAATTCAATGAAGATGATGCCTATTTACATATCACTTCAAACAATACGATTTACGGTACACAATGGAAGGAATTCCCTGAAACAGGTAATGTACCATTAATTGCGGATATGTCTAGTGATATTCTTTCTAAACCAGTAGATGTAAGTAAATTTGGTCTTATTTATGCAGGGGCTCAAAAAAATCTTGGTCCATCTGGTGTAACAGTAGTCATTATTCGCAAAGATTTACTAGAGAAAGCGAATAAAAATATTCCTACAATGCTTAAATATTCAACGCATGCTGACAGCAACTCTTTATACAATACACCACCAACTTTTGGTATCTATATGTTAGGTGAAGTATTAAAATGGGTAGAATCAAAAGGTGGCGTTGCTGAAATTGCCAAGCATAATGAATTAAAAGCAAAAGTAATTTATGATGCTATTGACAATAGCAATGGGTTCTATACAGGTCATGCAACACCTGAAAGCCGTTCTTTAATGAACATCACTTTCCGTGTTGCTGATGAGGAGCTTGAAAAACAATTCCTTACTGAAGCAAAAGCAGCAGGATTTGTTGGACTTAATGGACACCGTTCTGTAGGCGGCTGCCGTGCTTCTACTTACAATGCTGTACCATTAGAGGCTTGTGAAGCATTACGTGACTTTATGGTAGAATTCCAACAAAAACATCAAAAATAACCAATTTCGCCTAGGACGTGGCGTTCGTTCCTCTATTTCAGTAAGTGTTTGGATCCTACTAAAAAGGGACCACACATTCGCCATTCATCTTCAAAGATTGGACCCTTTTACAGAATAAAGATAAAAAATCGACGAATGATTTACTTAAAAGTAATCATTCGTCTTTTTATTATTATTTAAGGAAATACATCTTTTTAAATGCCTAGCGGACATATTACCAATCTCCTTTCACTCAAATATCATAGATTATTAAAGTGATGCGCAATACTAGTCGGAAAAGTTCTTGTACAAAAAAATTGAAACTACATGTATAACAGCATATATACAATAAAAGAGGTAGTTCCAAATGAAACCTCACTTGGAACTACCCCTCTCTTCAAATTTTGTCAGGTCAGAATTCACAAAGTTTCATGCTTACATTCCGGACATTTACCATATATTTCAAATTTATGATTTTCAATTTCATAGTCTGGTAGCTTTTCTCCAAGCATTTCCATAGGGCAGAGATTTAGCTCCTTAACATTGCCGCAATCCATACAAATAAAATGATGGTGATGATGTTCAGATTCACAATGCATACGGAAATTTCGTTCCCCAGATAGCTCAGTTTCCTCCAGTATTCCTAACTTCACAAACGTTGAAAGGTTACGGTAAATCGTATCGAAACTCATACCTGGAAAATCTTTTTTCAAAACATCTAATAAATCTCGAGCAGTTAAATATTTATCTGTGGCTGCGAACATATCTAATATTAACTCACGCTTATCTGTTTTTTTAAAGCCGTTTTCTTTTAAAATTTCCCACGCTCTTGAAACATTCACTGCGCTACCTCCTCCCGTTTTGTAGCCATTTTAAATACTATTTTCTTCACTAGTATTACAAGCAACAAAATTAAGATAGAAGTAACGACAATTGTACCACCGGGTGCTAAATCTAAATAAAAAGCACTGACTAAACCGATTAACACAGCCGTTTCGCCAAAGACAATTGCATAAATAATTGTTTGCTTAAAGCCCTTTGCGAGTCGCATTGCAGCAGCCACTGGTAACGTCATAAGTGATGATACAAGTAAAATGCCGACGATGCGCATGCTTGCAGCAATAACAAGCGCTGTAACGATCATAAACAAGAGATGAATCCAACGTGCAGGCAGACCGCTAGCTTTTGCATATTCCTCATCGAAAGATAAAACAAAAAGTTCCTTAAAAAATATAAATAAAAAGATAATGACAACGGCAGCAATTCCTACTACTACCCATAGATCCTGACGTGATACAGCTGACACTGAACCAAATAAATAGCTCATTAAATCCGTGCTAAAGCCACTCGCAAGCGAGATAAAAATAGCACTAATACCAATGCCACCAGACATAATAATTGGAATAGCAAGCTCTTCATAGTGCTTATATAAACGTCTAAGACGCTCAATTAAAATTGAACCGCTGACAGAGGCTAGTATGCCTAAGTAAATCGGATTTAGCATCGCTAATGCTGTAACAGATTGACTAATATATAAGCTTCCCGCTATTCCCGCCAGTGTCACATGTGACAAGGCATCAGCAATAAGTGAAAGCCTGCGAACGACAATAAAAACACCTAATAGCGGTGCCAATATGCCAATTAATAGCCCAGAGAAAAAGGCATTTTGTAAAAATTCATAGTTAAAAATTGCTTCAATCATTATGCCTTCTCCTTCTAGTGAATCTTTCTCACAGAATGGCCATACCAAGCATCTAGCGCATCATGTGAAATTGTATCAAATTCATTTTTGTAACCGTGGAAATGTATAGTTTGATTTAAACATGCCACATGACTGATACGATTCGACACTGTATCAACATCGTGTGTAACAAGAATCATTGTAATTCCCTGTTCCCGATTCAATTTCGCCAGCATATCATAAAATGACTGCACATTCTCATGATCAATGCCGACAGTTGGTTCATCTAAAATTAGTAACCTCGGTTCACTCACTAATGCTCTTGCAATAAAGACACGTTGCTGTTGCCCACCAGATAACTCACCAATATTACGATTGATAAATGCTTCCATTCCAACAGCTTTTAATGCTTCTAACACTTTTTCCTTGGCATCTCGTCCAGGTCTTTTAAATAATCCTAATTTTTTCGACAATCCACTTTTCACTACTTCTTGGACAGTTGCTGGGAAACCCGAATTAAAGGCATTCGATTTTTGTGACACATACCCTATCCATTCACGATGCTTAAAAGTTGAACTTGGTACACCAAATAGCTTTATTTCTCCAGACATTGGTTTAAGTAATCCTAAAATAATTTTTAATAATGTGGATTTCCCTGAACCATTCGGACCAAGAAGTGCTAAAAAATCTCCCTCTTCTACACGAAAAGAGATATTTTTTAATACTTGCGTATAGTCATATTGAAATGACACGTTTTTAATGTCAATTAATGATTTTTTCATGTATGTTCTCTTCTTTCTAATTCAAAATCATTACGATTTACAAGTTGTAAGTATAAATGAAAGTACAGTTTTTGTAAAGAAAATAAAATCATCACCATAACGTGTGGTTGATTTCCGTTCCGACTGGATTTAGACCGCGCTATTTTGTAACAGGCATTGATTCTAACACATTAAATGTGAAGGGTTTTCATAACTGTCACGACTCACAAGAGTGATTTTGTTCAAGAAACTAAACAACTTTAAAAGGAGGATTAGCTTTGAGTATTCAATTTTTACAGCAATTAACACAAAGTAGTGATAAGGAAGTTGTTGCGATTGCACGTGCTGAAGGATTTGAAATTACTACTTCTGAAGTAAGAAAACTCCGTCCTTATTTGGAGCAATTCTCATTTACGTGGCTCTTTTTAGGTATTCCAAAAGATATTCTTGTAGAGGTAGAAGCTGTTTTAGGTAGAAAGCGTTCCAGACAACTAATTGCATTGTTTACGAAATAATCAATTCCGCCTTGGCGTAATTGTAGCTGTCGTTTTGCTTTCACTACAGTAGGCATTTGCCACTGTCGCTTCACTTTCGCGCAGTAGGCATTTGCCACTGTCGCTTCACTTTCGCGCAGTAGGCATTTGCCACTGTCGCTTCACTTTCGCGCAGTAGGCATTGCCGCTGTCGCACAGATAAATTGCCACAGGACGTGGCGAATTTAAACAGCGTTCCTCTATTTCAGTATGTGTTTAGACACCCATTGAATAAAGGTTTACATCAGCAATTATCTCATCACCATGGAGATAAAAAAAGCCCGAAAA
This sequence comes from Lysinibacillus sp. NPDC095746, assembly GCF_044763535.1. NCBI lineage: Bacteria > Bacillati > Bacillota > Bacilli > Caryophanales > Bacillaceae > Lysinibacillus > Lysinibacillus sp. NPDC095746. The sequence goes on along the minus strand of NZ_JBIWGL010000025.1, from coordinate 59,490 downwards.
TCAGCAAATACGCTGATTTCGGGCTTTTTATTCTATCCTCTTAGAGCATCGATTAATGCTGGATTAAACTCTCCATTACGAAGCATTTCAATTTCATGCTTATAAGGAGCCGATTTTGATTTGGCATCACTATTTAAAGCAACAAATGGAGTTTCTAGGATTTTAGGAATCTCCATTAATTGTGGATGATGCACAATATTTTTTAATGCGTCAAAGCCAATGTGACCGAAGCCAATATTTTCGTGACGGTCTTTTCCTGCACCACGGACATTTTTTGAATCATTGATATGCAGGACTTTGATTCGATCAACACCTATTAGTTTATCAAACTCATTTAAGACACCATCAAAATCTTCTACAATGTTATATCCAGCGTCATGAGTATGGCATGTATCAAAGCACACTGAAAGACGTTCATTATGTGTTACGCCATCTATAATCTTTGCAAGTTCTTCAAAGGAACGGCCACATTCAGTTCCCTTCCCCGCCATTGTCTCCAATGCGATTTGTACAGGGTAATCCTGTGACAGTACTTCATTTAAACCTTCAATAATCTTAGCAATTCCTGCGTCAGCTCCAGCACCTACATGGGCACCCGGATGTAAAACAATTTGTGTTGCTTCCAACGCGGCTGTACGTTCGATTTCAGACTGTAAAAAATCTACACCTAAACGGAAAGTTTCAGGTTTTTCTGTGTTCGCAATATTAATAATGTATGGAGCATGGACAACAATATTCGTCATACCATGCTCTTTCATGTGTAATAAACCATTCATAATATTAAGGTCAGCAATTGCCTTACGACGAGTGTTTTGTGGTGCCCCTGTATAAATCATAAAGGTATTTGCCCCATATGAAAGAGCCTCCTTACTTGATCCGAGTAGCATTTCTTTTCCACTCATTGAAACATGTGATCCAAGTAGCATTTGAAAGCCTCCTTATTTTTTACCGCGAGCTTTTAAGCGACGTTCACGCTTTTTAATTTTTTCCATTTCCCATTTCATATTACGTTTATAGCCTGGTTTTACTTTTTTCGGCTTACGCACTAATGATTTCGCTTTCGCATCGATTTCATTTTCATGCTTCACACGATTTTTACGTGCATGGCGATCTTTCAGTTCAGTCCATTCGCCATCTTTTACATCTTTTTGAACAAATGGAATACCCATTTTCTCGACACGTACTACTGCATCCTCATCTGATGGCTCAAACAATGTGATAGCAGTTCCTTTATTCCCTGCACGGGCTGTTCGTCCAACACGGTGAATAAAGAATTCTAAGTCCTCTGGGATTTCGTAGTTAATGACATGTGAAATTCCTTGAATGTCGATACCACGTGCTGCAAGATCAGTTGCAACGATATATTGATAGTCCAATTCTCGAATTTGTTTCATCATCTTCTTACGATCACGTGGGCTTAAGTCACCATGAATTTGACCACAGCGAATCCCATTTTCATTTAAGTAGCCAGCAACGTGCTCTGCTGTTTTACGTGTGTTGGTGAAAATTACCGCTAAAAACGGATTGATTCCTTCTATGACTTCCAACAAACGTTTGTTACGTGATTTAGAACGCACTGGTACAAGTACAAAGTCAATTCCTTCTGCGACAGGGCGTTTATCATTCATTTGGATATGAACTGGTGCTTCCATATATTTTTTTAAGAAAGGCTGAAGCTTTTCTGGAATTGTTGCTGAGAACACAAACATTTCAAGCTTTTCTGGCATTTGAGAAGCAAAACCATCGATATCTTCTACAAAGCCCATATCGAAGGCTAAATCTGCCTCGTCAACAACTAAAATTGGCGCCGTATGCACAAATAACGCTTGCGCTGCAACGAGATCACGAATACGTCCTGGCGTCCCGACAACAATTTGTGGTTGTGTTTTTAACTTATCAATGGAGCGTTGTTTGTCCGTACCTCCAATAAATAGTTTCGCTTGAATAGTTGTTCCTTCTATTAATTGATTTAACGCATCAAAAATCTGCTGCGCAAGCTCACGTGTAGGTGAAGTAATAACAGCTTGTACTTCCTGCTTGTCAGCATTAATTCGTTGTACAATCGGAATTAAAAAACTATGTGTTTTTCCTGTCCCTGTGTGTGCTTGTCCGATTGCACTTTTTCCTTTTAATAGTAGCGGAATGATTTCCTTTTGAATCGGCGTTGGTTCTGTAAAGCCAAGTCTTGCAATTGCGTCCTGCAAAAATGGCTGAAAATTATAATCAGTATATTTTGACATAATTCGTTCCTCCTAACATCTTTCCCATTGTATCATGATTCAACTTTTAGGTATATTAACGTCCTATTATCTAAGCATGAACATAAATTTATATTTTTATCATAGCTGTAGCGAAGCCCTTATCAAAGTTACTCGAAATGCAGTAAATATGCAATAAAAAAAGCGCTAAGACCTGTGACAAACGCTACGTTCTGATTACATTGTCGTAATTTTATCGTAAGACCTCGACATTCCCATTTCGCGAAACTTCTATAGTTTGCTTCCATTATAATTTAATCACGTTTATTAATATGTTTAACATAGCTTTAATACTATTTTGCTGCTGTTAGTTACTCGTACTTATGACGCTGGAATTGAAATCAAGCCCGTGAGAACATCCACTCGAAGTGACTCAACCTATAATTTTATGTTCAAAGCACTATAATGCTGTTGGAAACAGCCAAGAATTAGTATTTTTTATGTCAATTTATTGTTAACCAATGCCTTGGGGAATTACCATATGTTACGATAAAAATGTAAGATACTGAGGAGGTTGACTTATTATGAAAGCAGCAAGATGGTATAAAGCAAAAGACATCCGTGTAGAAAACATTGAAGAACCAGTAATTTCACCTGGAAAAGTAAAAATTAAAGTACATTGGACAGGGATTTGTGGCAGTGATTTACATGAGTACGCAGCCGGTCCGATATTCATACCAGTGGAACAACCTCACTATGTAAGTAAAGATATTGCGCCAATTGTTATGGGACATGAGTTCTCTGGTGAAGTAGTAGAAATTGGAGAACATGTGACAAAAGTTCAAGTTGGAGATCCTGTAGTTGTAGAACCTATTCTTGCATGTGGCGAATGTGCAGCTTGCAAAAAAGGGAAATACAATATTTGTAAACACTTAGGGTTCCACGGTCTTTCTGGCGGTGGAGGTGGTTTCTCTGAATATACAATGGTAGATGAAAAAATGGTACACAAAATGCCTGAGGGTCTTTCCTATGAACAAGGTGCACTTGTTGAACCAGCGGCAGTAGCATTACATGCAGTTCGTCAAAGTAAACTAAAAGCTGGCGATACAGCAGCTGTCTTTGGTACTGGGCCAATCGGTCTTCTTGTAATCGAAGCACTACGTGCAGCTGGAGCAGCCGAAATTTATGCGGTGGAGCTTTCTGCCGAGCGTGCTGCTAAAGCATTAGAGCTTGGCGCTACGGCAGTTATCAATCCTAAAGATGAGGATGCAGTTGCTCGTCTCCATGAATTAACAAATGGTGGCGTAGATGTTGCATTTGAAGTAACAGGTGTTCCTGTAGTATTACAGCAAGCTATTGATTCTACAACATTTGAAGGAGAAACAATTATCGTGTCAATTTGGGAAACTGCAGCTTCTATTCTGCCAAACAATATCGTACTGACAGAGCGTTCTGTAAAAGGTATCATTGCATATCGCGATATTTTCCCAGCCGTGATGGAATTAATGAAACAAGGTTACTTCCCTGCTGAAAAACTTGTAACGAAACGAATTGCTCTTGATGAAGTCGTGACAGAAGGCTTCGAGGCACTAATGAAAGAAAAAAACCATATTAAAATCCTTGTAAATTCACAAGCTTAATATACAGAGAGACAGGTAGAGAAAACGAAGAAACTTTTCTCTACCTGTTTTTAATTTTGTTAACCCTCTTTTTTCTCCATTTTTTTCATAATATCTAGATTGGCCATTAGGTAGTTCACCTTATTTTCTCCAAAAGTCCCTAACGTACGTTTTTCTGTATTTTCTTCTATAATTTCTTCAATGTCATCCTTCGCAAGCCCACTTGCTTGGGCAATTCGGTCGACTTGTATTTCTGCAGCCTTCACACTAATATGCGGATCCAAACCTGAGCCTGAAGCGGTCATTAAATCAGCAGGTATGTCTTGTCGTTTTACCGATGGGTTTGCTAGTAAAAACTTCTCGATATCTGCTTCTATCCGTTTCTTTAACGCTGGGTTGGATGGTGCATAGTTAAATGTTCCAGAGCTAACACCACTATAGTTCACCTGGCCATTTTCATCTGGTATCGTATCCTCTTTCGTATAGACATTATAGTTAACAGATGAGACACGCCCCCAGAAATATTGCGGTGCAGTAAAAGCTTGACCGATTAATGCTGAACCAACGGCTTCACCATCCGCTTCTATTAAGCTACCATTTGCTTTATGATGATATAACCCTTGAGCTAATGCAGTTACTGCAAATGGGTATATAAAACCACATAAAACAAACATTGTCATTGAGATTAAAAATGCTTGCTTGGAATTCTCAAATAATTTCCGCATGTCCTTCCTCCTATAAACCAAACATCTGGAATAGTGGCCCAACTAGTAAATCAATCAATTTAATGCCCATAAAGGGAGCAATAATTCCACCTACGCCATAAACAAGTAAGTTTTTATTTAATAACTTTGTAGCACTCATCGGCTCATACTTTACACCCTTCATCGCAATAGGTATTAATAGTGGTATAATCACTGCGTTAAAAATTAAAGCAGAAATAATCGCACTAGATGGTGAATTGAGATTCATAATGTTTAATGTCCCCATCTCTGGTACCGCGACCATTAGCATAGCTGGAATAATAGCAAAATACTTTGCAATATCATTTGCAATACTGAAAGTCGTTAATGCCCCCCGCGTCATGAGCAACTGTTTCCCTATTTCTACAACTTCAATAATTTTAGTTGGATTTGAATCTAAATCGACCATGTTCGCAGCTTCCTTTGCAGCGTTCGTTCCCGAATTCATGGCAAGACCTACGTTAGCTTGTGCTAATGCCGGTGCATCGTTCGTCCCGTCACCAGTCATCGCCACTACTTTCCCTTGTGCCTGCTCATTTTTAATAACTTGAATTTTATCTTCTGGCTTACTTTCTGCTATAAAGCTGTCCACCCCCGCTTCCTTTGCGATAGCCGCTGCGGTTAAAGGATTATCTCCTGTACACATGATCGTTTTAATCCCCATCGTTCGAAGCTTTTCAAAGCGTTCCTTGAGTCCGGCCTTTACGACATCCTTTAAGTAAATGACACCTAAAATTTTATCGTTTAACGCTACTACGAGTGGTGTCCCACCAACAGAAGATACTTGTTGAATCAGCTGTTCCAAGTTTGGAGGAATGCTATGACCTGCTTTTAGGCTCTCATTTTTTATCGTATCATAGGCTCCTTTTCGAATTTTTGTGCCATCCTTCCTATCCAAACCACTCATACGAGTTTGTGCGGTAAAGGGAATATGTTCACTTGTCTTGATAATGTCTTCTTCACCGTCTATATTCACGCCTAATTCACAAGCAAGTGACAAAATAGACTTTCCTTCAGGTGTATCATCTGTTAAAGAACTAAGCCATGCAGCTTGCATTAAATCTTTACTTTCCACCCCTATTACTGGGAGAAATTCTGCTGCCATGCGATTTCCATAAGTAATAGTTCCAGTTTTATCCAAAATTAATGTATCTACATCTCCACACGCCTCTACGGCTCTTCCAGACATCGCAATCACATTAAACTGAGTAACTCTATCCATTCCTGCAATACCGATTGCCGACAATAATCCACCAATGGTTGTAGGAATTAAACAAACTGTAAGGGCAATTAATGTTGCGATGGAAATCGGTACATGTAAATAAGTTGTCATTGGATAGAGCGTCACAACAACTAATAAGAAAATAATCGTCAAACTTACTAAAAGTGTATTGAGTGCTATTTCATTTGGCGTTTTTTTACGACTGGCTCCTTCGATGAGTGTGATCATTTTATCTAAAAATGATTCACCAGGCATCGAAGTAATTTCGATTATCAACCAATCACTTGTAACCGTCGTACCACCTGTAACTGATGAAAAATCTCCCCCCCGCTCCTTTACAACAGGCGCAGATTCACCTGTTATCGCCGATTCATCTACTGTCGCAATGCCTTCCATAACTTCTCCATCATTTGGAATAACCTCACCTGCCTGAACTAAAACAATATCGCCCTTTTTTAGTTCATGCGCCTGTTTAAGTATTTCAGAGCCATCACTAAGTAAAACACGAGCCTGTGTAACTGTTTTTGTGTTTTTTAACGTTTGAACTTGTGCCTTTCCTCGCCCTTCAGCAATCGACTCGGCAAAGTTTGCAAATAGAATAGTTACAAAAAGAATGCTAGCGACGATCGCATTATACAATCGAGCATGTTCTACTACTTCGCTACCAAACATATTCGGAAAGAGGGTTAATAGCAGCACAAACATAAACCCTACTTCTACTACAAACATAACAGGATTTTTCAGCATATATAATGGACTAAATTTTTTTAAAGCGTCTATAATCGAGCTTTTTAGCATATTGCCCGTAAGCAAACCTTTTCTAGCTGTTTCCATAGGTGTCTCTCCTTATTAAAACTCAATTTCGCCTTGGCGTAATTGCCGCTGACGCTTCGCTTTCGCGCAGATAAACAATGCGTCCGGATTTTGAATTGTGCCCGTACAATTCATTCCTTTCAAAATCCGTGACATCCGCCGAAGGTTTAGGCCAACATGATGTTGGTCACTCAGTCGTGTGTTGCTGTCGCTTCGCTTTCGCACAGATAAATTGCCACAGGACGTGGCGTTCTTAGACTGCGTTCCTCTATTTCAGTAGTAATTTAAAAGGAACCACATCCGCATTCATCTCACCACATTCAGAGGCGGAGTCTTAAGCTGAATGAAGATAAAGTTGTAAGTGCTCCGTAATTGGCCCAAGTGCTAATGCCGGTAAAAATGTAAGAGCACCAATCATTAAAACGATAGCAACAAGTAAAAATGTGAAAATAGTATTATCTGTTCTCAATGTCCCTACCGAGTCACTGTGAATCATTTTTTTCGCTAGTAGGGACGCTATAGCTAGTTGAATAATGATCGTCAAATAACGTCCGAAGAACATAGCAAGCCCTGTCGTCACATTCCAAAATGTTGAGTTATCAGCTAACCCTTCAAAACCTGAGCCATTATTTGCTGAGGCAGATGCAAATTCATAAAGAACTTGAGATAACCCATGTGCACCAGGATTCGTTATGGCTGCTACTCCTGACGGTGTTAGTACTGCAAGCGCTGAAAATAGCAAAATAATAGCAGGATGGATGAGAATACAAAGTGCGATTAGCTTCATTTCCTTCTCTGTAATTTTCTTACCTAAAAACTGAGGTGTTCGACCAATCATCAAACAGGCGATAAAAATTGTTAATAACACATACATCATCATGTTCATCAGGCCGACTCCCTTGCCTCCAAACACAACATTTAGCATCATATTAAACATCGGTACAAGACCACCAAGCGGCGTTAATGTATCATGCATATTGTTGACAGATCCCGTTGTAAAAGCAGTGGTCACTGTCGTAAATAACGCAGATTGTGCTACCCCAAAGCGCATCTCTTTTCCTTCCATACTTCCGAGGTCCTGTGCCATTCCGAGCTCATGAATGATTGGATTACCCGCTCTCTCCGCAACATACACTGTCACCAATCCAACTAGGAACAGCGCACTCATTGCCACAAAAATGGCGAGCCCTTGCTTTCCAAAGATCGTTTTCCTTTTTCCATTTGCAACCATTAAACTAAAGGCAACTACACAAGCACCTGGTAATAGCATCATAGAAAGCATCTCCACAATATTAGAAATGACCGTTGGATTTTCAAAAGGTGTTGTTGAATTCGCCCCATTGAAGCCACCACCATTTGTTCCAACATGCTTGATAGATTCAAGAGAAGCTACAGGTCCAAGTGCAATATCTTGTAATTTACCTTCTATTGTTTGTACAGTTTTATTCGCACTCAAGGTTTGTGGTGTACCTTGAGAGACTAAAATAATGGCCACAACAATAGCTATAGGCATTAACACACGTGTGATAATACGCACAAAATCGACAAAGAAATTACCAATCGTGTCGGTTTTAGCAACAAGACGACGGCAGAACGCCATACATGCTGCATAACCAGTAGCTGCAGATGTAAACATCATAAAAATAATGATTAGCATTTGTGATAAATAACTTAATCCTGATTCGCCACTATAGTGCTGAAGGTTGGTATTCGTCATAAATGAAATTATGGTATTAAATGACAGTGTTGCTTCCATATTGTCAATATCATTTGGGTTTAAAAACAACATAGCTTGAATTCGTAAAAGAAAGTATCCAATAAACACCATAAAGGCGTTCGACAAAATTAATGAAAGTACATACTGTTTACCAGTCATATCAACTTGCTTAATGCCACATATTTTATAAATAAATCCATCAAATTTGTCCATTATTGGATCAAGCCATGTTTTTTGTTGCATCGTCACCCGAAATAAATAATGACCGGTTAAAATAACGATTGGTAAAGAAATAATTAATACGATGGCGATTTGCCACATACCGCAATACCTCCTACAAGCCTATTAATAATTTTCAGGATAAAGTAATGCATGCCCTAGATAACCGAAAAGGAATACAAGTACAATCCCCATAACAATCCACATTTTTTATTCCTCCTTACTTTTCACCGACTAACCTGAAGCACCAAGCTGTTAATGCATATAGACTCGCAAAGCTTATGATGAGTAAGCCAATCATATAAAAGTCCATCAATCGTGCACCCTCCTTTATTTGGATGCTCTCATCATACTGACTTTCAAATTAATGTAGTGTTAGGAAATCTCTTTTTCTATTAAGAAACTATAAAGAGGGAAAATCTTAATACTTTCTTAATGGAAGATAACGCTATAATACAATTGAGGTGAAAGAGGATGGAAAATACACGTCCAACTCCAGAGACGTTTTTAGCGAGGCTTCAACAGGAAGAACAATTTATAGGGAAGTTAAAGATCTTTCTCGGTTATGCTGCTGGAGTAGGTAAAACTTATGCAATGCTAGATGCAGCACATCAAGCAAAAAAACTTGGTAAAGATGTGGTAGTTGGCTATGTAGAACCACATCCTCGTCCAGATACGTTAGCTTTACTCGAAGGACTTGAGCAAATTCCTACGAAAAAAATAATTTATAAAGGGAAACCTTTTCAGGAATTAGATATTGATGAAGTACTAAAGCGCAAACCGGAAATTGTCATTATTGATGAATTGGCACATAGCAATGTTCTAACGATGCGTCATAAGAAACGTTTTGGGGATGTGGAGGAATTACTGGCAAAGGGCATTCATGTCTATACAACCGTAAATATTCAACATATAGAAAGCCTACATGATTTAGTAGAAGAAATAACCGGAATAAAGGTTCAAGAGCGTATTCCCGATTATTTAATTGATCATGCTGCACAAATAAAAATTGTCGATATTGAACCAGATGAGTTAATTCAACGCCTACAAGAAGGCAAAATTTATGTAAAACAACAAGCTGAAAAAGCGTTGCAATCTTTTTTTCGCAAACAAAATTTAGTAGCACTTCGAGAAATTGCATTACGGAGAGCTGCAGATACGATTAACTATAAGCAAGTAAACAGCGACGAATCTATAAAGCATCCTGTACAAATCGAAGAACATTTACTTGTGGGTATTAGTAGTTCTCCTACGAATGCCAAAGTTATTCGAACTACTGCCCGATTAGCACAGGCATTACATGGGAAATTTACAGCTCTTTACGTTCAAAACGTACAGGAGCACGACAGGAGTAACGTAAATTCTGAACGACTTCAGCAGCATATAAAGCTTGTTGAACAGCTTGGTGGCCATGTCGTAATTGTTCAGGAAGATGATGTAGCTGTCGCCCTTGCTAACTATGCACAAATTAGTGGTGTTACGAAATTAGTCATTGGTAGAACTAGCATGAGAAAAAAATGGTGGCGACCAAACACCAAAATTAGCGATCGACTCAACGAATTTGTGCCGAATTTAGCCATACATATAGTCCCTGATCAGGAAAACGAACAATTCTACTTCCCTACTGTAAAAAATAAGCTGTCATTTGAATGGCATGACTTATTAAAAATGGCTGTAGTATTTGGCATAGTATCAGTTGTTGGGCTATATTTTTACACAATTGGTGTTAGCGACTCAAACATTATCACTATCTACATTTTAGGTGTTTTAATTCTTGCCATTTGGTCATCGGGATGGATGATGAGCATTATTAGCTCCATCCTAGCAGTACTACTTTTTAATTATTTTTTTACAGAACCACGATTTTCATTTAACGCCTATCATCGTGACTATCCGATGACCTTTGTAATCATGTTCCTTTCAGGAGTGATTACGAGTAGCTTAACGAAAAAAATAAAGGAGCAAACCATTGTAGCTGTTCGTAAATCTTATCGAATGGAGGTGCTCCTTGATACAAATCGTAGACTTCAACATGCTAAGTCAATAGAAGAAATTATTATTGAAGGCATGTCACAAATCGTTAAATTAGTAGAAAAACCAGTACAATTTTTTGAGATAGAAAATAACTTAATTGTGAACTCTATTTTTTTCCGTACCGAGAGCATATCTAGTATTGAAAATAAGAAGATAGCATCCCTCTTTGGCAATCCGAATGAGCATGGTGTAGTAAGCTGGGTTATCAATAATAAGCATGTCGCAGGCGTCTCCACTGACATATTTCCTGAAGTGAATGCCTACTATTTACCGGTTATTTCAAACGGGAGCGTTAAAGGCGTTATCGGTATTGCACTGTCAAAGCAATCACCATTACCTGCATTTGAGCGTAATATTTTGCATGCCATTATGAATGATTTTTCATTCGCACTTGATAAATGGTATTTACAAAAACTCAATGCAGAAGTAGCTAGAGAAGCTGAAATGGAGCAAATGCGAGCAAACCTTTTGCGCGCAGTTTCTCATGATTTAAGAACACCGTTAACTGCTATTTCCGGTAATGCAGATATATTACTATCTAGTGCATCTCAAATTCGAGAGGATGAAAAAAGCAAAATATATGAGGATATTTATAAAAATTCGAAATGGCTAGTACAAATGGTTGAAAACTTACTTGCTGTGTCTAAGTTAGAAGATGGACAATTTGCAATGGAGATGCAATTGGAACTTGTAGAAGATATTATTCAAGAAGCACTAACGCATGTCGTTCGTCTAAACAATACACATGAAATATCCTATCAAATTGAACCAGAATTTTCATTTGCTGTAATGGATGCACGACTGATTATTCAAGTTCTAATTAATATTATTGATAATGCATTGACCTATACACCTTCAGGCAGTGTTATTACTTTAAAGGTCAAAGAATCTGAACGTTTCGTACACTTTAGCATTGCAGATAATGGCCCTGGCATTGACGATTCTATAAAAAACAACCTTTTTGAGCCATTTACTACCGGAAAAGTACAGCGGAGCGATAGTCGAAGAGGCTTAGGTTTAGGCCTAGCGCTATGTCAAACTATATTAAAATTACACGGAAGTGAAATAACAGTTTCGGATAATGAACCAAAAGGAACAATTTTTAATTTTTCACTGAAAAAAAGCCCTTTACCAAAGGTTAGCGATAATATTTATTAAGCGTTTGTATAAGTTGATTGGAGTAGAACATAGTGCCAAAAGGCTATCCTAAAGCGAATGCCCCAAAAAGCACGAGTCGGCATTGAAATCAACGACACGTTTATGGTGATGAACTAAAAAGGAGTAATGAATTTCGATGAATAAACGAATTCTAGTAGTAGAAGATGATATAGCCATTGGCAATTTAATTAAAATGACATTAACTACTCAGCAATATGAATTTGACATTGCTAGAGATGGTAATAGTGCTTTACAAAAGGCTCTTGCCATGAATCCAGACGTTATTATTTTGGATTTAGGACTACCAGACATAGACGGTGTAGAGCTTATTACGAAAATAAGAAGCTGGACTCAAACACCTATTATCGTAGTTAGTGCACGCGGCGAAGAGCACGATAAAATCAATGCTTTAGATGCCGGTGCAGACGATTATGTTACAAAGCCTTTCAGTGTTGAAGAGCTATTAGCCCGAATTCGAGTAGCGTTGAGAAGAATGTCATTTGAGCATCAGCTAGAAAATGAACCCTCTATCTTTGTAAATGGCCATTTACAAATAAACTACGCGGCAAATACAGTGTTTGTACATGACAAAGAAGTACATTTGACGCCTATTGAATATAAGCTCTTAGTTATTTTATCAAAGCATGTCGGCAAAGTTTTAACCCATAATTTTATTTTAAAGGAAGTTTGGCATAACGCACTTCAATCGGATGTTCCAAGTTTAAGAGTTTTTATGGCTACTCTTCGAAAGAAAATAGAGGATAATCCAGCTAATCCAAAGTTCATCCAAACACATGTCCGCGTTGGGTACAGAATGCTTCGTTGTCACGATGAAACATAAGGTATAGCTATTCCAATATTACTTTAGACGGCAAACTTATTATTGATTGACTGGATAAAAAATGATACTATTTATTTGATAATGATTATCACTGACAAGAAAGTAGGTAGATCTTATGAACCTTCACGCTGTTCAATTGGGTGAAAAAGTTAAAGTGAAAGATCTACAGCAAATTGACACTCTTTTATGTAAACGATTAAACGCTTTTGGTATTAAAGAAGGCTGTCAGGTTTGTATGATCCAAAAAGGATGGTTTTCTGGAGCTTGTATATTAGAATGTCAAGGACAGAAAATCGGGCTTAGAAAAAAAGATTTAATGGATATAAAGGTCGAACAAGTATGAGTAGATTAGCTTTAATAGGAAACCCGAATATCGGTAAAACATCATTGTTCAATACGTTGACAAATTCATATGAATATGTTGGCAATTGGAGTGGCGTAACCGTTGAAAAAAAAGTAGGACAAGTAAAAAAATTACAAAAAGAAATAATTGATTTACCTGGTGTCTATACGCTTAACCCTATTTCAAAGGATGAAAGTGTTGTTACTTCCTTTTTACTGGAGGATCAGGTAGATGGAATTTTAAATATTATCGATGCCTCAAATTTCGAACGAAATATGCAATTAACAGTAGATATACTTGAACTTAGAAAGCCTGTTTTCATCTGTTTAAATATGATAGACGTAGCGAAAAAGAAAGGCATCTCAATTGATGTCGAGAAATTACAAAGTTCTTTAGGAGTACCTGTTGTTCCAATAAGTGCTCGTACAGGTAAAGGTGTCGAAGGTATTTATGCTGCTATTCAAGCCTCTGATCGTACTCAACAACGTTTTACATTAGCCTATGATGACGTAATTGAAAAAGGCATCTCAAAAATTGAAGCATTGTTACAGCATGTTCCTGAAGAACAAAGAAGATGGTGTACGATTCAATTTTTAATGGGAAATGACGCTGTTGACGCTTATTTGCAAGACAAGGAATACTTTGAAAAGCTAGCTACTATGCGAGATGCTTTAGAGAAGCAAATAGGAGAACCAGTAAATAAAGCGATTGCTAAAAAACGGGATTTATATATTTCTACCATCAATAGCGAAGTAATTATACAAGAGAAAAGTGAAACTCAATGGTCAGAGAAAGTTGATAAAATTCTAACACATCCAATTTTAGGTGTTCCGATTTTCCTAGCGCTTATGTTTTTAATGTTTCAAGCAACGTTTGCATGGATTGGTACCCCTCTTTCGGATTTCCTGGATGGCTTTGTAAGTGGCCCTCTTTCAGATGCTGTTACTTATGGCTTAGAAGCTATTGGTGCAGCTCCTTTTATTGTTCATTTAATATGTGATGGTATCATTGCAGGTGTTGGCGGTGTTTTAGTTTTCATTCCGCAAATCTTTGTCCTATTTTTCTTTATTTCACTATTAGAAGATTCAGGGTATATGGCGAGAATTGCTGTTGTAATGGATCGCCTTATGGAATTTTTCGGTTTAAACGGGAAAGCCTTCATTCCGATGATTGTAAGCTTTGGATGCAATGTTCCAGGTGTAATGGCTGCAAGAACAATTGAACAGCCGAGAGAACGACTATTAACAATTCTTGTTGCGCCGTTTATGAGCTGCTCAGCAAGGCTACCTGTGTATGCTTTGTTCGGTGCTGCATTCTTTTCTGCACATCAATCATTAGTAGTATTCTCGCTATATGTTATGGGTATTGTCATAGCGCTTATTGTAACAAAAATATTATCAATGACGATTTTAAAAAATGAAACTTCCGTATTTTTCGTTGAGTTACCAGCCTACCATGTACCACAACTTAAAACACTTTGGCGTTCCACTTGGGAAAAAGGGAAAGGCTTTTTCCGCAAAGCTGGTACTATTATCTTTGCTGGCTCCGTTATTATTTGGCTCCTTTCTTATCTTGGACCACATGGTGCTAATGTCAATATGGATGACAGCTTTTTAGCAATTATTGGGGGCGCTTTTGGTGTGCTGTTTATCCCTCTTGGCTTTGGAACATGGCAAGCCGGTGCATCCCTTATTGCTGGATTCCTGGCAAAAGAAGTAATTGTTTCGACAATGGCGATTATTTATGGCGTAAGTGAAGGTGTATTATCCGCTACAATGACAACTCATTTTACTGCTTTAAGTGCTTATACATTCTTGGCCTTTGTTTTACTTTATATGCCTTGTTTAGCAACAGTAGGCGCAATAAAAAGGGAAACACAGTCTGTGAAATGGACTTTATTTGCAACCATTTATCCATTTGTTGTAGCTTATCTCATTGCGCTTATGATTTATGGTATTGGGAATTTATTGATGTGAGGTGTAGAAGATGACTTTATTAATTAATATCTTAATCGGTAGTATTATATTTGGCTATGCTGGTATTACTTTATATAAGAGCATTAAGAAGCAGAAAAAGGGCAAATGCGCATCATGCTCATTACAGAAGAGTTGTTCCTCTAACGTTTGTGTCCCTCCTACCAAACTGGAAGATTTTAGTACTAAATAAATAAAATATAGCGAGGTAATTCCAAATGGAAAATTCCATTGGGAACTACCTCGCTTTTTTGTGAGCTTTTAGACATGAAGTGCTTTCTTCTAAAGCTTAAGTATTAGAAACGTACTTTAAATGTTTCATCACCAAAAGTTAGTGATGACATTTGTTACAGTGTATAGTGAAGGCTGGGCTGAACTCCTTGAGGATCAGTACGAAGGCGTTATCACATCTTGTGATAACGCCTTCGCGACCAACATCGTGTTGTTACTGCTGCCGCTAAGCTTTCAACATCTGTTGACTCGAGAACCTAGTACGTCCAACGCAAGTGATAGCGGCTCATTGGACACCCTCAGGAAGCTTTGCTCTGCGCGAAAGCAAAGCGTTCAGTTGAACGGAAATAAACTACACATTTTGGTAATGATCCTTATATTTTAAATTTATTGATTTCTTCCTTCACGGACACCGCTTCTTCACTTAATGCCTTAGCAACAGCGTTAATTTCTTGAATAGTCGCAGTTTGCTCTTCTATTGTCGCTGCTATTGTTTCAGACTGTTGTGCAGCATGCTTGGAAGAAGAGGACATTTCATTGACCGATGCTGCCACTTCTTCAGTACTCGCAGAAATTTGTTGCGTAGAAGCAGATACATCCTCGATTTGAGATGTCATATCACTAATCGCCTTTAAAATCCCATCGAAGGCATTTTGGGCATTCTGAATAAATGTGACACCTTCGTCTACATTCAATACTGTTACATTTACGGCATTTTCTACTTCTATTGTTTCTTGCTGAATAAGTGCTATTACATCTACTATTTGATTGGCAGAAGCTTTGGATTGCTCTGCTAATTTACGCACTTCATCTGCTACGACCGCGAAGCCTTTACCATGTTCTCCTGCACGAGCCGCCTCAATCGCAGCATTTAATGCTAAAAGATTTGTTTGCTCAGTAATGTCAGTAATTACTTTCGTAATATTAACAATTTCAGCTGATTGCGTACTTAGCTTCTTAATACGTTCATTTGTTGTATTTGAAGATTGTTGGATAATTGACATTTGGTTTTCTGCAATATGCAACGTTTTTTCACCATCATTTGCAATAGATTGTGTGTCTACTGCTTTAGAATGAAGCATTTGAGTAGCCTCAGCAATACGTTGAACACCTTGAGCGGTTTCATCCATTGCTATCGAACTTTCACGACCTGTAACAGCCGCTTGGGTATCACTAATCGCCATTCTCTCTACAAGGTTTGCAATATCATGTGAGGAATTTGAAATTTCTTCTGTACTTGCTGCTAGTTCTTCAGCCGCTGATGATGTATGCTCAACATTTGCCGTCATGCTATGTATTAGTGAATGTAAATTAGACTTCATCAAATTAAAAGAATCAGCCAAATCTTTAATTTCATCCTTCGTTTTAACTTCGATATCCTTTTGACATAAATCACCTTTAGCAATGACCCTTGCTGCAGAAGTTAGCTTATTTACAGGGACAACGATGGAACGTACAAATATAATCCCAACTACTACACAAATCAATAAAATAATGCAGAACATCCATAAGAACCACTGTTTATTATTATTAATAAGCTTATCCACATGTGCTAAAGAATTTTGCATGTCTGTAATGTTTTCTTGTTGAAACAAATCTACTTTGTCATTAATCTCAACTGAAGTAGTATCAAATTCAAGCATCATTTTATTCCCTTGCTCAGGCCCGTCTTGAATGTAACGATGAGCCATTTTCTGACCCGTACTATAATACTCATCAAACGCTATTTTAATCGCATCTAATCTTTCCTGGTCTTCCTGATGCATTTTTTTCACTTGTTCCAAATCTTTATAAAAGATTTTGCTATATTTTTCTGCTTGCTCAAATCCATCATCTAAATTATCGAGTGCTCTTGTGGCACTAATATCAGTCAAATACTGCTGAACCTGTACAACTGCTAGCTTCATCTCATCTGCTAATAACGTCGTTTGAAGTGTTTTTTCTTTCATCAAATGTACTTGTTCCAGTTGAGATTTAGCATTTTGTTGCTGAAATACCCCCATAATTAAAACTAATACTACGATAAGGCCAAACGACACCATACTTCTTACTTTAATTGACACAAAATACCTCCTATTTTTAACCTCTAATAGTTTAGTCTGATAGAAAATATTTTAACAATTTATTTACATTAATGTAACATATTTACCAAACTAACTTCAAAATCATTATTTTTGTAACGTAATATTTACCAACAAAACATTATACCTTTCTTATCGACCGGAAAAATGAAAAAATGTGTAGTTTTCAAGAATTTTTCACCATTTATTACAACAGATGAAATAAGTAAACATTACAGGATACAGTGAATACATTTACAACGGATCTAGTTATTTATTTGTGCGTGTCGAACGCTAGCTTACCCATCTGCATATCATATTTATAATCAAGTATGTCATCAATGTTAAATCACTATCGAAAGGAGATCGTTATGGTATTTAGACCACAGTTCCCGATGTATCCTGGTGGCATGAGAATGCCCATGCAAATGCCAATGCAAATGCCGATGCAAATGCCAATGCAAATGCCAACACCTCCACAAATGCCACCGCAGTCCTTTTTCCCGCCTGGAGGCTTCCCAAATCAGCCACGAATTCCCGGTGGCTTTCCTATGTCCAGTGGAATAGGTTCATTTGGAGGACAAATGCCAATGCAGGAACCTTCAAAAATCGGTTCATTTTTGCAGCAGGCGAATAATTTATTTAACTCCGCGAAAACATATACACCTTACATTCAGCAAGCAATGCCAATGGTAAAAAATATTCCGTCACTTTTAAAATTGTATAAAGGATTTCAAGGTCTTCCTGCTGCAGGAGCTGCCGCAGGGGCTGGAGCAGTAGCAGCTGAAGCAGCGGCTAGCGGATCAGGTTCTACTAAAAGTCGAAAAGCGTCTCGACAAAATGGATCATTTACTCCTGCTGAACCAATTCCATCAAAGCCCCGTATATTCCAGCCGCCTATGTAGATAAGGTTTCTTTGTATTCGCCGTCCCTGTCCGTTATAATGTAGATAGGTAAGCTTGAAAGGAGTCACAACCATGCAAGTATTAAAAATTAATCCACGTGGCTATTGCTACGGTGTTGTTGATGCGATGGTCATCGCTCGAAACGCCGCACTCGATAAAACATTACCAAGACCTATCTACATTTTAGGTATGATTGTGCATAATAAACATGTCACGGATGCCTTTGAAGCAGATGGCATCATCACATTAGATGGCGAGAATCGTTTAGAAATTATTGAACAAGTTGAAACTGGCACTGTAATTTTCACAGCTCATGGTGTTTCACCTGAAATTCGTGAAATTGCAAAGCGAAAAGGCTTAGTATCCATTGATGCTACATGTCCTGACGTAACGGTTACACATGATTTAATTCGTGAAAAATCAGCAAATGGCTATGATATTATCTATATCGGTAAAAAAGGCCATCCCGAGCCGGAGGGAGCAATTGGGGTTGCACCTGATCATGTACATTTAGTGCAATCATCTACTGATATTGATGCATTAAATTTAACGAATGATAAATTACTAGTAACAAATCAAACGACGATGAGTCAATGGGATGTCGCTCATTTAATGGATAGTTTAAAAGAGAAATTCCCACATATTGAAGTGCATAAGGAAATTTGTTTGGCAACCCAGGTCCGCCAAGAGGCAGTTGCTCAGCAAGCTGGGGAGGCAGATTTACTTATTGTTGTTGGTGACCCAAAATCCAATAACTCGAATCGTTTAACGCAAGTTTCAGTTGAAATAGCAGGGACGCCATCTTATCGAATTGCTGACGTTTCTGAGCTAAAAGTTGAATGGTTAAAAGGAATTAATTCTGTCGCTGTTACAGCAGGTGCTTCTACGCCAACACCCATTGTAAAAGAGGTTATTTCATTCCTTGAGCATTTCGATGAAAATGATGAATCAACACATATCATTGAGCGTACAGTTACATTAAATAAAATTTTACCTAAAATTAAATCGCCAAAGCCTGTTGATAAAATTATGCCTTACTAAGAACAATGCGCTAAAGCGCTCGTTTACATCCGACAAGCACTGGAGAGCCAGAAGCAACAGTAAACGCTCACCAGTTTGCACGACAATCGAAACGACCTCGAGGAAGTAGCGCTTTAGTCTAGACGATCTATAGTAGAAAAAAATCCTGATTGTCTATGTTGACAATCAGGATTTCTCATTATTTACTAAAATAATAATTGACTGGACGACCAATACCACCATAATGCACATCCATCGTAATTTCCTCTTGCTTCTCTAAATAATCTAAGTATCTTCTTGCAGTTACACGCGCAATACCTACACCACTGGCTACTTCTTCTGCTGATGCTCCTTCTACAGAGTGCAAATAGTGCACCACTTTCTCTAGCGTTGCGCGATTAAAACCTTTAGGTAAACTTTTTTCTGACCGTAAGACGTTTGATTGCTGAGCTTCATTATGTCCCCCGTGATAATGGAATAACTCATCCAGCTCTCCTTGTGTTATTTCACGCTCCGATTGCATTTGCTTTTTGAAGCGCAAATAATTTTCAAGCGTTCCTTGCACTCGTTCAAATGAAAAAGGTTTCATAATATAATCAAAGACGCCAAGATGTAGGACCTGTTTTACAGTTTCCATATCATTAGCAGCTGTTACCGTAATTACATCTACCGGTAACTTGAGTTCACGAATTTTTCGTAAACTTGTCACGCCATCTTGCTCTGGCATGAAAATATCCATAAATACTAATTCTGGTTTAAGTTTTTGAATTTGCGCAATTCCTTCAACTCCATTTGAGGCTTGTCCAATTACTTCAAATCCAACTATCTTTTCAATAAATTGGCGATTAACCTCTCGCACCATTGGATCGTCCTCTATTAATAAAACCTTTGTTTGCGTCACTGTTAGTCCTCCATACACTTTGTTCTATCTCTATATGTGCAAATTTTTACTTAAGGAAGCTATCTATGAGAGCGCCACACTGTTCCCATAGAAATTCTCACTGCTATTTCAACTCATTACTCATAGAATTGACCTTCCATACAACCAAGCGCTTTCTTAGGGACATCATGAGACGTCCAGCATTTGTCAATGAGCCTATTAAGTATGGTAAAAAGTTATTAAAAAGCTTGTTCCTTTATTCGGTTCACTTATGACTTCGATTTCTCCCTTTCCTTTTTGTACAATTTCTTGTATTAAAAAAAGTCCAATGCCTCGACCTTTATTCTCTTTTGTCGAATAGCCATTATCAAAAATATGTGCCTTGACTTCATTCGTCATGCCTATACCATTATCCGTTACTAATATTGCCAGCACGTCCTCATCTTCATCAACAGAAACATGAATTATTTTTTCTTCAATTTGTACATCCCTTAATGCATCAAAAGCATTTTCGATTAAGTTACCAAATAAAATAACGAAATCATGATGATCTAAATTATTAGGAAATGTTGTCAAACGGCTTTCCCTATCAATCTC
Organism: Lysinibacillus sp. NPDC095746; assembly: GCF_044763535.1. Lineage (NCBI taxonomy): Bacteria > Bacillati > Bacillota > Bacilli > Caryophanales > Bacillaceae > Lysinibacillus > Lysinibacillus sp. NPDC095746. The sequence continues at coordinate 38,917 of NZ_JBIWGL010000025.1, read as the reverse complement.
CAGTAGAATTCCCTGTTCTTTTGCATAGGAAATTTTACTAAGCAATAGCCCGGAAATATTTTCATTTTTAATCCGTTCATTTAAAAAGTTTGTAATTTCATCGTGTTCTTCTTTTACTTGTGTTAAGTAAGAAAGTGCTTGTTCATGATGTCCAAGTTGTAATAGACCAGCAATTGTGTGCAATTTATTTTTATGCTCATGTGTTTGTACGCGTAATGCTTGTACAAATGCCTTAACACCCGTTAGTTCCTCTGCAAGTTTTTTCACTTCTGTACGATCCTTAAACATGGCTACAGCCCCAACCGTTTTTCCATTAACTTGTATTGGTATACGATTACTCATAATATTGTTTTCATTAATATAAAGCTCTCGATTAAAAATGGGTTGATCTAACTCCAATATTTCCGGTAATCGTGTATCAGGTAACACGTCAAAAATTTTCTTCCCTATTAATGTTGAAGGTTTTTTGTGAACCCCCAAAATATCACATGCTTTTTCATTAAATATTGTAATTGTCAAATCATTATCAATAGCAATGATCCCTTCATGCATCGCGTTAAATGTTTCGGTTCTTTCTACATACATTTTAGCAATTTCGTGAGGCTCTAACCCAAACATTTGCTTTTTCATATGAAGCCCTAATGTATGAGCCCCCCATGCACTAAAGAACAGAGATAATAAAATAGTAATCATTAATTCTGTTTGAATAGATTGTAGCAACTCTGCCACAGTTAAAACACTATAGCCTACTACTACTACGCCTATTTGTTTACCTTCTTTACTCATGATTGGGACAAATGCTCGTACCATATCTCCATGTTCACCATGTGCAATGGATGTATAATAATGCTCAGAAAACGCAGCGTTTAGATCTCCTGACTCCGAGATTTGCCCAATCTCCTCTATATTTGGATGTGAGTACTTACGCCTTTGCATATCTAGTACAACAATATATTGTGCGCCATTTATATCACGTATTTCCTCCACTACAGGATTTATGTGTTGCGTAGCCTCGTTAAAATTTTTATTTGATATGTAAGTTTTTAGCTCGGGAAGCTGTGATACTGTTTTTGCCACGAGTAAAGCCTGATCTCCAAGCTTATCCTTTTGCACAGTCATGACGAACCCTAGCAAAAATGTTCCACCTATACTAAAGGAGAGCATGAGAATAAAAAAAGTCAGAGACATAATTTTTCTCTTCATCGATATTTTTTGAAATTTCAAGATGTACGCCTCCCTCTTACTATATTTTAACTTACTCCATATGTTAGAATAACAAAAACATCAGAAAATACGAATAAATTAGGTGTAATAGATGAAAAAATTTATTATTGGTACAATTGCAACCGTTTTATTGTTAACGATAGCGTTTGGTGTTCAACAAGGCTTACTATTCGCCAAGCCTCTTCCCTATGACGATGAGCAAAAAGGTTTGAATACGCAAATTACGATTCATTTAAGTCATGTTGTTGCTGAGAATACACCAAAAGGACAGGCGGCAAGTAAATTCGCCGAGCTTGTTGAGAAAAAAACAAATGGCAAGGTGAAGGTACACGTTTACCCAAACTCCTCCTTGTTTAATGATGAAAACGAGTTTCAGGCTTTGCAAAATGGACAAGTAGAAATGATTATCCCTACTTTCTCAAAGATGACATCCTATATACCAATTTGGCAGGTTCTTGATTTACCATACCTTTTTAATACGGATGATGAAGTACATGAGGTACTGACAGGTTCGATCGGTGAACAATTGTTAAATGAGCTTAAGCCTTTTCATATTAAAGGACTGGGCTTTTGGCATAATGGCTTTAAACATTTAACCTCTGTCGATCACCCTATCCATACATTTGAGGATTTAAAAGGCTTACGTGTCCGTACAATGCCAAGTAAAACCCTTGAAAAGCAATTCGAGGTAGTTGGGGCTACACCAATCCCGACTTCTTTTAGCGAGGTTTTTACTGATTTAGAATCGAATACGATTAATGCTCAGGAAAATACAGCGTCAAATATTTATTCTAAAGGTTTCTATAAAGTGCAGAAACATATGACATTAACTAAGCACGGCATTTTAGGATACGCTGTTTTAATGAATGACAAATTTTGGAGATCCTTACCTTCAGATATCCAACAACAGATAATGGAGGCTATGAAAGAAACAACAGACTGGCAATTTGAACAAGCAGTAGAAATGAACGAAGAAGATTTGCAAAAACTTAAGCAGCAGGAAAACTTTGAAATCTATACGATGAGTAATAAGGAACGCCAACGCTTTAAGGACAAACTAGCGCCTGTTTATGATTTTTATAGAAACAATGTACAAGAAAATGATGTTTTATCAGAAATTGAAAAAATTGTTTCTCCTTAAAGTATTACTGTGCGATTCATACTTTTGTTCATTAATGATAAAATCCTCACTAGCGTGGGGATTTTTTCTTGTGTATTATAATAGTTTCTAAAACTGCAAAACTACTATAAAACAGCTTAAAACCCTTGATATCACTAGTTTTACTGATCTCCCAACTAAAATTGAACAAAATGAACAATAGAAACTTTACGGTCATAAAAACTATTGTCGGAAAATTTCAGCTAAGATAACCTCATGAAAGCGTTCACATAATATTCATAAACAGTGTTAGGGGAGAACTTTATGCGTATAAATTTTAAAAACTTAACAGTACAAGTCCTGATTGCTATTGTGCTAGGTATTATTGTAGGTGCTACGTTCCCTGAATTCGGAGCGAAGTTGAAAATATTAGCAGATATTTTTATTAAATTAATTAAGATGTTAATAGCTCCTATCATTTTCTTAACAGTTGTTATTGGAATTGGTAGTATGGGCGATGTAAAAAAGGTTGGTAAAATTGGCGGGAAGGCATTAATTTATTTTGAAATTGTCTCTACTTTCGCATTAGCGATCGGTTTAATCGTTGTCAATATCGTAAAACCTGGTAAAGGCTTTAATACAGCTGCTGCGAACGGTGCAGATGTTTCCCAATATACAGAGGCAGCAGCCGCTACAGAGCATGGTATTGGTGCATTTATCATGCAAATTATACCTGATAATGTTGTCGGTGCACTTGCAAATGGCGAGTTATTACCTGTTTTATTCTCCGCTGTTTTATTCGGCATAGCTGCTGCAGCTATTGGTGAACCCGCTAAACCAGTTATTAAATTTTTCGAACAAGTTGCAGATATATTCTTTAAAATTGTTAATATGGTCATGAAAGTTTCCCCGATTGGTGCATTTGGCGCTATGAGCTACACAATCGGAAACTTCGGTCTTAAATCACTAGGAAACTTAGGATTTTTAATGCTTTCCGTTTATATTACAATGTTTATCTTTATCGTAGTCATCATTGGTCTTATTACACGTTACTTTGGATTCAGTATCTTTAAGTTTATTAAATATATTAAAGATGAAATTTTTATCGTTATTGGAACATCATCATCAGAATCTGCCCTACCTTCGATGATGCGTAAATTAGAAAACTATGGTTGCTCTAAACAAGTCGTTGGGCTTGTTATTCCAACGGGGTACTCCTTTAACTTAGATGGTACGTCCATCTACTTATCTATGGCGGCTATTTTTATCGCACAAGCTTATGGAGTGGATTTAGATGTTTGGCATCAAATTACATTACTAGCTATTTTAATGCTAACATCTAAAGGTGCAGCCGGTGTAACAGGCTCTGGCTTTATTACACTCGCAGCAACATTAGCAGCCTTCCCAATGATTCCAGTAGAAGGAATTGCCCTTTTAATCGGGGTCGACCGCTTTATGTCAGAGGCTCGCGCCGTTACAAACTTAATTGGTAATGGTGTAGCAACAGTTGTCGTTTCAAAAATGGAAAAAGAATTCGATCCAGAGCAAGAAAAACGTGCACTTGCAGGAGAAGTCACAACTCAACATTAAAATGAAAGGCTGTCCGGTAGTGAAGAAATTCACATTATCGGCCAGCCTTTTCAGTGTTAAACTCCATATTTCATTTTTAAAATCAAATGTACACCATTTGTTGCTTGCATAAAAAGTCAATCTAACTTTTCGATACCTCTATTATTCTAATTTTTCAATTGATTCGCCATTAATTCTATTAATTTTTTTCTTTTTTTATCATTCACTATTAGTTTGTCTACTCTTCTTTTACTTTCTAAATAGGATCTAACTTTTCGATTCGTATATAATAAATGTCTATACTTTTCGTTTTCATATAGTTCTTTAAACCAATTTTCACTTAATAAATAATTAATATGTTTATCAATTTTCTGGGTATCTAATGCATTACTTCCTTGTGGCACTAATCCTGATAGTAGGTCTTCTATCATTGTCTTAATCCCCCTTATATTAAAATAAACCTTTTTATAGAGATATTCCGTGATGACAATGCCAGCATTATTTTTTACTTTCGTTAGCTGATCAAACGCATTCCATTCATACGAATATACACCATCACTTATTAAATTTCCATCATCATCAGCTTATACGACTGTTGATTATTCACATAAACTAATTAATTGGCTCCATTATATTGGTAAGTACCTGCTTTACTCACCGTTTTTGAAAGACGATTACCAACCTGATCATATGTGTAATCCATTTGCATATCATCATACGTTTCTTGTGTTAATTGATTTAAAGTATTATAGTCTTTTTGTTCAATGTATTTGATATTGTTATTAGTGTCGTACTTATACGTGAACTTATTCCATTCCGCTGTAATCTAACCGACCTGATTTATAAACTTTTGATCATTTACTGCTATTTGCAAAATTAGTATCTTTTAATTACCATGTAGTTAATAAAAATGATGGACCTTTAAACCGTCTGAATGGACCTCTTTAACTATCAAAATTTTTATTGAAGATGAAACCTAGAGTAAAGCTTCTCCGTATAGTAAGTAGATTGGAGGCTTTTTTATGACTACATTTACCCTTACCTACCCAAAAGCTTTCGAAAGCTTTTCAAATATTCCTATTGTGAATGAACAACATGAGACTGTTTGTGTGCTACAAAAGGTGGAACGTTCATCCGTTGGAAAAGTAATCAATGCTGTTATGCTAGTTGCTGCACAACAGTCATTACCACATCGCTATGAATCACGCACTACGTTAGGGGCACCACTTTTTCAAGTGCAATCTACACTATTAACAAAGGGTGTTAGCCATCAGCTTATTATGCCAGATGGATCCATTTTACCGATACAACGGAAGACGGTTCAATTACTTGAATCTTCCTACTCTTTTACAATGGATGGACTCGCTTTTCGCTTTGAAAAGGATTTTACTTCAACCGCCTATTTATATTGTAATGATGAAAAAATAGCAAGCGCTAGTAATATAGAAACTGAGCTTGTGCGTACTGGTATAGCTTTTAAACTGTTTAACTCTGACGATACTCTCTTTGTTGCTTTGCTAGCAACTCTGTATCAGGCATTATTCTCTATGAGTAATTAGGTGACTATTATACATACGGTTTAAATAGATGATGAACAAAAAAACTCCTAATATTAGGAGTTTTTTTTCACTTGTCGGGGATTTCCCATAAAAGCTAGCTCTTTTATGCCTTTTACTACTGCTAGAATCAATCAATATCTTCCGGGACACGAAATAAATTCGCTTTGTTTTGACCATTTTACGCAGCTCTTCTATAAAAGGAGTACACTAAAGAGGTAGAAATACTATACATTTGGAGGCATTTAACATGAATACAAAAGCAGCAGACATTAAAAATTTAATGACGCTAGATTTACTTGTTCAAATTCTAGAGGAACGCGGTATTATGACAGAAAGAGAGTTACAAGAACGTCTCACTAATAACGTTAAACTTTCCTCTATGGATGCAGATTTAAAAGAAAAAGTCATTGAAGAAATAAAACATTAATCGAATGGATGGCATTCAAAAAGGGGCCGCTTCTTAAGTAAAAGTTTTTAAGCGGCCTCTTTTTTATATTTGCACATTTAGCTCCTTCACATATACAGCGGTTCCTGAAATAGAAATAGCCAATTTGCCCTCATCATTTTTTACATGTACATGCACACGGCCATCCTTCCCGAGTTCCTGCCCTTGTTCAATAATTAGTGTTTTCGGCAATTGTGCTTGTCGATCCATATACGTTGCAAAATATGCTCCCATAACACCAGAGGCTGTACCTGTAGTTATATCTTCAATTGTTCCAGAATAAGGTGATGAAAAATGTCGTGCGTGCATATCTGCATACTTATCAAATACCTCTAAGCAAAAAGAATGCACGGATGCTTTTGGCATTTCTTCAAGGACATCCGGAAAATCTGTAGTTTGCGGAGTCATTTTTTCTAAGTAAGATAAATTTTTTATAGGTACTAGCAATGTCCAAATTCCTGTACTTCCATAGACTATCGGTAATTCAGGATGTATCGCTTCCTCTGTTAGTCCAATAGATTGTGGCCCATAAAGCATAAAAAAAGCAATATGCACTTTTTACTGTACATACTGCCTTAATCTATCTAAGCCCTATCGAATTGTTTTTAAAGCTGTTGCCCACTGGATAAGTTGATCTAGCATTTGATTTACTGAATCTGCTTGCACATCCTTTGGTTTAAATACTGTGCCGTTTTCGAAATCTGTAAATAAAGATAAAGCAGGATGGACGCGGACATCTGCGACTAATAATTCACCAAGAATTCCACGTAAATGTTCAGCAGCTCTTGCTCCACCAACAGAACCGTAAGAAACAATACCTGCAGCCTTATTATTCCATTCCACGCGTAAGTAGTCTAATGCATTTTTTAAGGCCCCAGTAATAGAATGGTTATACTCTCCAACTATAAAAACAAAGCCATCACATGCAGCAACTTTTTGTGACCATGTAGCTGCTCCTGAAGCATCTCCACCTGGTTCGCCTAGAAGTGGTAGTTTATAATCCGCAATATCAATAATTTCATATTCCGCATCACCGCGTTTTCCAGCGACTTCCTTTACCCATTCGCCCACTTGTGGACTTAAACGACCTTCACGCGTACTCCCTAAAATTACCCCTATTTTCAACATGTTGTTCCTCCTTCATTCATCCCTCTAATTGTGACCGAATCGATTCATTTTCTAAAAACGGTTCTCTTAGCCATGTTGTACAAGGTTAATGAACCATTTTTTTTACTTCGAATTGAATTATCTTTAATCCAAGGTAAAAATATCATATATTTATGAAAATTTCCAGTTATTTAATTCGGATTAATTTATTTTATTTTAATCGGTCTTTCTAATGCTGCAAGTTCATCCTCAATCGATGCATATTGTCTTTCTATAACATATTTTGCATCCGAGATAGCCGCATTATAAATATGGGGAGCAATATTTTCCTTTATAAAGTCTAATATTCTTTCTGCTTCAAATTCTGTAATGTCCTCATCTCGATTATTATAGAAAAAACGTTGAATATCAGCGATTATTGTTTCCTGTTGTTCTTTTGTTAAACGAATAAACAATTCAAAGCTCTCCTCTCATTCCAATATACTCACCTATCATAACACTCAGAAATTAATCTATGCATACACAAAAAGACTGAATTTTATTAACTATGGCCTTTAAATAGTGTTGAAAAATAAATTAGTCAAGGAAACTTCGGTGAAAAATGTGTAAATAAGGAGGACTTACTTTCCCGGCTACTCCAACAAGCGTAGAACTTTTATAAATTTCACCCATTTTTTATTCCTATAAATTAGAGTGTCACGCTTGAAAATACACACTATGTGAAGTGGCTGATTGGAGTGAACTCTGGGCGACCCTTGGGATTCAGCGTCACAGATGAGACCCTAGCACGAGCAACGCGGGTGAAGCGGCTCATTGGACGCCCGCGCCCAGCTGGAACGGAAATCATACTTTATTTAATAAGACACCTTAATTTTTTGACACAATAGTTTTGCAACAACACAAAAAGACTGAATTATATTAAATACAATAATTCAGCCTTGTTATTCTTACTGTTTACATTTAAATGAATAGTTTGTTGATAGAAAATTCTTTTCCTTTGAGACGATGGCTTCTCCCCCGCCTTTTTCACATTGCTCTGTCATAGTATCAATTTTTTTGGCATTCATCGTATTCGTCATCAATGTCAATCCTACCCCAAACACAGCAATCAGCAAACCAACCATCATCCATAACTTGCCGGCCTTATTGCCGGCAGGTCTTTCATTCGCCATAGATATTCCCCTCTCTTACACGAATAAAAAAGGTTCTGTATGAATAGTAGATTGTACAAATTCAACAGAGTATTTTTTATCCTCACACATTCTTGCCATCTTGTTAGCTACTCCTGCAATCATCACTTTCTCCACATGATGTCCTGGGTCTACGATTTGTAGACCAATTGCTTGAGCATCCTGTGCAGTATGGAAATACATATCTCCTGTTAAAAATACATCTGCCCCAGCACGCTTCGCAGAATAGATATATTTATTGCCGTCGCCACCGACAAGCGCAACTTTTTTCACCTTCGACTGCAAATCACCAACAACGCGGACAGCGGGTACGTCTAGCTGCTGTTTGACGAATTGCGTAAATGCTTGAAGGGTCATTTCTTGTGGTAAATAACCAACTCGTCCTAAGCCCATTACATTCGTTTGCTGGTCTAAGCGAATGATATCATAAGCTGGTTCTTCATATGGATGTGCGTCTAACATTGCCTTTAATACACGATTTTTTATAGATTCCGGAAATACAACTTCTACTTTCACTTCTTCTTCAACATGTAATTCACCAATAGAACCTACATGTGGATTTGCACCTTCTAGTGCACGGAAACGCCCTTCTCCTAATGTAGTATAGCTACACGCTTCATAATCTCCAATACGACCTGCTCCTGCTTTTGCTAATGCCTCACGTAAATCATTGGCATTTGTAGTCGGTATAAAAACTGCTAGCTTCAACATATTTTCCGCATATGTTTCTTCTAAAATAGAACGGTTTTCAAGCTGTAAAGCATCCGCTAGTAAATCGTTAACACCGCCTTCAGCTACATCTAAATTCGTATGTGCAGCATAAACGGCAATATCATTTTTTAGTAGCTTTTCATATAAACGCCCAGCTGGATTGTCCGTACGAATATTTGAAAGTCGTCTAAAAATCGGTGGATGATGCGCTATTATTAGCTCACATCCTTGTGCAATAGCTTCCTCAGCTACTGCTTCATTAACATCTAATGTGACCAATACTTTACTAACAGGTTTATTTAATGTACCGATCGCAAGACCAATTGGGTCATTTTCCATACATGCTAGTTTTTTAGGTGACCATGATTCGAACAATTGTATAATTTCCTGACCGTTAACTGTTTTCATCTCATAGAACCCCTTCCACTAAATTGAGTAGAGCTACTAACTCTGCACGTTTTTCTTCAATTTCAGGTGTTTGATCTGCCCCTTCAATGGACTTTAATACACGCTGCCAATTTTCTTTTTCACGTGACCATTTTTTTATAAATGATGGTGATTTTCGTTGCATTAATTTCGGACCAAATAAAATTTCCGGTTCCGATAACGTCATTGTGCTTCTTTGCAAAACAAGAATTTCATAAATTTTTTCGTCTTCCTCTAAAATTTCTTCGTCCTGGATTGCCCAATTATTTGCTAATGCCCATTCGCGAATCACTTTAGCATGAATATTTGGTTGCAAAATAAGCCTTGTTACCCCTTGCAATTTTTCAGGATGCTTCTCCAAAATGGAAACAATAAGAGGTCCACCCATTCCGGCAATCGTAACTGTATCTACATGGTCAGCTTCTTCGACAGCCGCTAAGCCATTCGCGAGCCGTACTGTAATTTTTTCTGTTAAGCCTTCTTTTTGCACTTGTCCAACTGCTGATTCAAATGGTCCTTTCACAACTTCCCCTGCTATTGCGTAAGAAGCAATACCTTTATGAATTAAGTAGCATGGCAAATATGCATGGTCGCTACCAATATCGGCTACAACTGCACCAGAGGGTACATATTTTGCTACTGTTTCTAATCGCTTTGATAATTTTTGTGCGTTCATTTATTTTTACCGCCTGTCTTAAATAGTGTTCTTTCTTAGTATGTATGATGTCGTGAAAAAAAACAAATGGAGTTGACTCAAATTTTGAGCAACTCCATTTTTCATTAACTGAAATGGAAATAAATAAATTGTAGCTGTACTGATTACGATTAAACGCTTTCAGTACAGCTACTTTTTTAGACTATTTTAGAGTTGAAATGTACTTAGCGATTGCTTTCGCTTCCGCTTCGTTTTTCATACCAGGCGTCATTGGAGTTCCTGGGATTCCGTTTGTTAAAACATCTACGATACGAGCTTCATCTTTGCCGTGTAGATTTGGACCCATACCACCAGTTAAGTCAGTACCATGACAACTAACACAAGATTGTACTAATGCAGAGTCATCAGTAGCTTCTGTTTTTTCGCCACCACCCTCTTTTTCAGCAGTGATTTCCTTTTTGTTCTCTGCGCCCATTAAAGACATAAAGAAAATAAGACCAATACCAAATGCTAAAATTAAGATGTAAGGAACGACTGGATTGTTTTTCATATGTTTCCCCTCCTCATTGTAAATCTACTTCTATGATAATATAGAATCAGTCAACATCTAATATTGTACTTCATTAACCATAAAACGAAAAGCCTATTCGCTAAGTTTTCCTTTGTTTGTAACAATTTCGACATTTCTGTAACTATTGGATAAAATATGTCTTGAAATCCCCAATATTTGGACTATCCATTATCTTCTGAACGACTTCCTTCCACGTTGTTATCTTTCCTCTCTTTGCACTGTCATATACTAAGAAAATCAAAATTTCTTTATGTAATCATCCATTCGCTAAATAAGCTATACGATTATAGTCTTCATCAACATAGTGTAAGCTCAATTACAGACACAATTTTAAAACAAAAAAGAATCCGTTAGCTATTGGAAAGCAAACAGATTCTTGTCTTTGTCAGCGAAACTATTTTACAAAATGAGTTCCTATCATACGTTTATGATATAGTAGCTAATCAATGCCAGTAAACCTAGGACACCTGAGACCGTAAAATAAAGTAGCTTCATTTTTAAACCTGACCAAAGCCAAACCCCACAGTTTGCTGCAATCAAGCAAAACAATGCACTATTATTGCCATTAAAATATGTAGTGTAAATTCGAATAGACATACTAAATAATAAAATAGCACCTAACAAATGAAAAACAGGGGCTAGAAGATCATTTTTTCTTGCCATTCGAAATGCCGTCAAAAATAATATCACTGCAGCTATGCCAACGACAACCGTTAAAATTATCATTAAGGACGATATTGTAAAATAAATAGACAGCAACGTAATCATTGCAATACATATACCTGCAATTATAAGTAGCAGCCTTCTCTTTTCTGAAGGGAATATAGCCTGTTTATGATGTACTGGTTCTAACTCCTCTATATCTGACCCCTCTGCATATAGAGCCGCTAAAAAATCACAGTAATGCTCTGGTAATAGCTTATTTTGCTTCCAAAACAAAATCTCATTCAAAATTATTTTTTTTCGAGGATTTGTCATAGTGTTTACTCCAAACATTGCTTAATAATGGTTGTTATTCCAATTTTATCTTAAAACTGTTAATAACACATCTGTATAAAGTAGCAAAAATAATCAGGATTGACTCATTCTAATTACTCGCTATAACATTTATCGAAAAAATATTTACTATGTTTAGTAGGTTCTAGGGAAAATGATGAAAATTTTGCGCGGGTATTTACTTCACGTTCACACGTATTCTCCTATTTCATGCGAATATAATAGTAGCCTAAAAAAAGGGCAATCCAATTAGTCATTACTAATTAGATAGCCCAACTTTTTATCTTTATTCTAAGAAGTCTTTTAAACGTTTGCTGCGAGAAGGGTGACGTAGCTTTCTAAGAGCCTTCGCTTCAATTTGGCGAATACGTTCACGTGTTACACCAAATACCTTCCCTACCTCTTCTAATGTACGTGTGCGACCATCATCTAAACCGAAACGTAAGCGAAGGACATTTTCTTCACGGTCAGTTAATGTATCTAGCACATCCTCTAATTGCTCTTTTAACAATTCATAAGCTGCATGGTCAGATGGAGATTGAGCTTCTGAATCCTCAATAAAGTCTCCTAAATGTGAATCATCTTCTTCTCCAATTGGTGTTTCAAGAGATACTGGTTCCTGTGCAATTTTTAAAATTTCACGTACTTTTTCAGGTGTTAAATCCATCTCCTCACCAATTTCTTCTGGAGATGGCTCGCGACCTAAGTCTTGTAGTAATTGGCGTTGTACACGAATTAATTTATTAATGGTTTCTACCATATGCACTGGAATTCGAATTGTACGTGCTTGGTCCGCAATTGCACGTGTAATCGCTTGGCGAATCCACCATGTTGCATAAGTAGAGAATTTAAAACCTTTACGGTAGTCAAATTTCTCAACAGCTTTGATAAGACCCATATTCCCCTCTTGAATTAAATCAAGGAATAGCATTCCACGGCCGACATAACGCTTTGCAATCGATACAACAAGACGTAAGTTCGCTTCAGCTAGGCGTTTACGTGCTTCTTCGTCACCTTGCTCAATACGCTCAGCTAAGGCAATTTCTTGCTCGGCAGAAAGTAAATCAACTCGACCAATTTCTTTTAAATACATACGTACAGGGTCATTTATTTTAACACCTGGTGGTACACTCAAATCATTTAAATCAAAAGTCTCTTCGTTTGCTTCTTCTTTCATTAAGCTCTCTTCTTCAAACTCTTCTTTTCCAATGATTTGAATGTCTTTAGCCTTTTCAAGATCCTCAGCAAAGTGGAAAATCTCTTCGTTCTCCAATTCATAAGGCGCTAATTTCTCTGAAATTTCCTTCATAGAAATTTCACCTTCTGTTTTTGCTTTTTCTTGTAGTATTTTTTTTGCTTCATCTAATGTAATTTCTACTTCTACCTCTTTTGAACGTTCTGACTTGTCCGCCATAAACCTTCCTCCTTCTAAACAACCGAATCGGGTTAAATCGCCGATAACGATTTTCTTAAATGAATAATCTGTTGGGCGATTTCAAGTGCACGCGCATACTCATGCATCTTCTCCGCTTCCTTTGACTCATGCATCTTTTGTTGAATTTCTTGCTCAATTCTATATTTTTGCAGCTGACGTATGGAGTCTGTGACCTCTGCATCTGCTTGGTCGGGATCTCTTTCCGCTAATGCCGCTTCCATTACAATCTTGCGTAATTCAGCGTCATCTAATATCTCAACAAAACGCTGATAATCTGGATGACCATATTCCTCATAAAATCCTACTAAGCGAACAAAAACTGCCATATAAGCATCTCGTACAAATGGATCTTTTTGCTCACTACGTAATACCCTGTCCACTACATCTATATTATGAAGCATATGAGCCAGTAATAAACGTTCGGCACGTTCAGCTGCGTCCATAGGCTTATGTTGCTGAGTGACCGGCATCGAAGGCGTTTGAACAGGCATTTCTACTTTTGCAGAACGAACCTGATTGGCCTCTAGCTTTCGGAATTGAGCATAAATCGCTTCTTCCGAGATGTTTGTTTCTTTCGATAGCTGTCTTATATACAAATCTCGTTCAACTGGTGATGATCTACCTACCAGTTGTTCAAGAACTTCTTGAATATATTGAAGCGTATCATTTTCAAACTGAAAGTTCTTATTTCGTCTAGCATGCATCATCATAAAAGCAATATACGCATGAGGGTTTTCCAAAATTTGTTCTTTAAAGGCTTGTCCACCTAAACTACGAATGTATTCATCGGGATCTAGCTTATCTGGTAACACCGCAATATTGACTTTCATACGTTCCGTTTGAAGTAACTGTGCTGCTCTTTTCGCCGCATCAAACCCAGCATTATCACCGTCATAGCAAATCGTAATCTGCTCTACTAAGCGCTTTAGCTTTGTGATATGCTGATTCGTAAGCGAAGTGCCCATTGTTGCTACAGCATTCGTTACACCCACAGAGGTTGCTGCTAAAACATCCATAAACCCTTCCATCAATACTACTTGACGATTTTTTCTAATCGAGGTTCGTGCTTTATCTAGGTTATATAGCACTTCACTCTTTTGAAAAATTGGTGATTCTGGACTATTTAAATATTTTGCCTCTTCACCAGTAGATGAAAGGATTCGCCCTGAGAATGCTATAATCTTTCCGTTCTCATCACGAATGGGAAACATAATACGCCCTCTAAAACGATCAAAATAGCGTTCTTCCCCTTCACGCTTGATTACTAAACCGCTTTCCGCGATTTCTTGTAAGTTATAACCTTTTCTTTCAAGCAATATCGTTAATGCATCAAAGCTTGGGAGAGACCATCCAATGCTATTAGATTCTATAAGTTCCCTTGTAAATCCTCTTTCTAGCAAATAATTTAAAGGTTCTTCACCATCTTCAGTATTTAACAGTAAATGATGAAAAAAATCTGCTGCAAAAGCGTGAGCTTCTTTCATCCTTTCTTCCGCTTTAGATACCTTTTTCGTTACTTCAGGTAAACTTGGCCCAATATCTAACTGTATGCCAACACGTTCACCAAGTTTCACGACAGCGTCAGGAAAAGAAATACCTTCTATATCCATAACAAAAGTAATAGCATTACCGCCTGCACCACAACCAAAGCAATGGAAAATTTGTTTGTCTGATGACACAGAAAAAGATGGCGTTTGTTCTCCATGAAATGGACAGAGCCCAAACCAATTGCGCCCACGCTTTGTAAGCTGCATGTATTCGCTTATGACATCAACAATCTCCGATTGTGAGCGAATCTGTTCAATCACTTCTTCAGGAATCTTCCCTGCCAAATCTTATCACCATCTTTTAAATTACGTTCTAAAACACAATTCGCTATCCGATTTAAAAATCCTTTATTTCTCGACAAAAAAATAGGATTTTTCTCTTAATAAATATTTTTACCACAATTTTATTATTATAAAACAAAAATTAGTTTTTATCTATACTATTTTCAAAACCGACTCAAAAAAACCGCCTCTATACATGAGGTGGTTTATATCATACGTTTCTTATTTACAGTTCGAGATATGCTCAATAATGACGTTCGCTGTTTCCTCAACAGCTTTATTTGTCACATCAATAACCTTACAACCGATTGTAGCGACAATTTTTTCAAAATGTTGGATTTCTTCTAATATTCGATTATGCTGCGCATAGATAGCATCATCATTCAATCCAAGAGACATTAGTCTCTCTTTTCTAATTGAGTTTAATTTATCAGGAGAAATAATTAAACCAAAACATTTTTTCGGATCAATTTGTAATAGTTCTTCTGGTGGCTCCACTTCTGGTACTAAAGGTACGTTCGCCACCTTATAGCGTTTATGTGCTAAATATTGTGATAACGGTGTTTTAGAGGTACGTGAAACACCGACTAACACAATATCAGCCTGTAAAAGACCACGTGGATCTCTACCATCATCATATTTTACTGCAAATTCAATAGCCTCTATTTTTTTAAAATAATCATCATCTAGCTGGTGAACAATTCCTGGTGCTTCTAATGGGAATTCTTCCACAAATGTTGTCATTGTTTTTAAAGCAGGCCCTAAGATGTCGACAGCATAGACATTTTCATGCTCACACAGTTCATGTAATAACGATCGCATCTCCTGGCGAACAAGCGTGTATACAATAAATGCATTCTGTTTCGCTGCAAGGCATACAATTTTCCGAATGAGCTCCTCTGATTGTATATGAGGAAAACGGCGAATTACTGTGTTTTCCAAACTAGGACGAAACTGGCTAATAACCGCTTTCGCTACTTGATCACCAGTTTCACCGACTGAATCAGATACAACAAAAACCCGTAGTCTTTTCATGTTGCTCTCCTTCAACTATTTAGTCATTCTGTGCCAGTGATAAGAAAGCTCGTGTAATCGTTGTTTTTGTAAGACGACCAACGATTTTCAAACCACCTTCTTGTGGCTCTACTACTGGTAGCGAATCAACTTCTCGTTCTATTAGTTTATTCGCTGCAACAACTAAAGAATCTGCTCTCTCACAGTACGAAATATTTGGCATTCGTGTCATAATTATATGTACAGGAATTTTGTTTAAATCCTGCGTGCCTATACTTGTTCGTAGTAAATCTTTTCGAGAAAGTACCCCTGTTAAAAACTCATTTTTATCTACGACAAAGAGTGTGCCAACATCCTCTGAAAACATGAAGCAAATCGCATCGTAAACAGTCATTGTTTCCGGTACAACAACTGGCCCTGAATGGAAATCTTTCACTTTTAAATTGTTAATACTATCCGTTAATGTAACGGATGCTTTTTTACCTGAATAGAAATAGCCAACACGAGGTCTAGCATCTAAAAAGCCCGCCATTGTGAGTATTGCTAAATCTGGTCTTAAAGTTGCTCTTGTCAGATTGAGACGTTCTGCAATATGTTCGCCTGTGATTGGGCCGTTTTCTTTCACAATTTGTAAAATGTCTTCCTGACGTTTATTGAGTTCGATTGGACTCACCGCCTCAAATCTAATAGTGTTATACTTATGCTCTAATTATTATATACTATTTTAATAATTATTGCGAAGAAAAGAACTACATGCTACAATATTGACACATACGCTTGCTCTAAATGTATTTTCGAGCGATTTGCGTTTTATAGGCGATGATAGGAAAAAAGTATCTGTTCCACTTTAAAGCGAGTAGAAGATGGTGAAAGTCTACATAGTAACAGAGAAAAGGCACTCCTTGAGCTAACTTTTTTGAAAAGAGGTTTTAAACAACGCGTTTAAAACAATCAGGGTGGAACCGCGGGTTTTAGCACTCGTCCCTGGGCATTCATTGTGCCCGGAGACGGGTGCTATTTTTAATTTAGTCCTACCTAAATTAAAAAAATCTCTAGCGAATTGCATAAATTCGCTAAAACAAAATCAATGTTCACTCTGTGAAAACTATGAAGGAGGCTATTTTTTATGGCAAACAAATCAATGGAAACAATCGTATCTTTAGCGAAGCATCGCGGCTTTGTCTTCCCTGGTTCTGAAATCTACGGAGGCTTAGCAAACACTTGGGATTACGGTCCACTAGGTGTTGAATTAAAAAACAATGTTAAAAAAGCGTGGTGGCAAAAGTTTGTCCAAGAATCAGAGCACAATGTTGGAATAGATGCTGCAATTTTAATGAACCCAAAAGCTTGGGTTGCTTCTGGTCACGTTGGCAACTTTAATGACCCAATGATTGATTGTAAAGCATGTAAAGCGCGCCATCGTGCTGACAAAATCATCGAGGACGCTGCGCTAGCAAAAGGCGATGAAATCATTGTCGATGGTATGACATTTGATCAAATGAAAGAAACGATGATGAAGTATGACGTAGTGTGCCCGGATTGTGGTAAAGCTGATTTTACAGATATTCGTCAATTTAATTTAATGTTTAAAACATTCCAAGGTGTAACAGAATCTTCTACTAATGAAATTTATTTACGCCCAGAAACAGCACAAGGTATTTTCGTGAACTTTAAAAACGTACAACGTTCAATGCGTAAACGTACACCATTCGGTATTGCACAAATCGGTAAATCATTCCGTAACGAAATTACACCAGGTAACTTCACTTTCCGCACACGTGAATTTGAACAAATGGAACTTGAATTTTTCTGTAAGCCTGGCGAGGACCTTGAATGGCACGCATATTGGAAAGAATTTTGTAAAAATTGGTTATTAAATTTAGGCATGAAGGAAGATTCTATGCGTCTTCGTGATCATGAAGAAGACGAATTGTCTCACTACTCAAATGCTACAACTGACATTGAATTTAAATTCCCATTCGGTTGGGGCGAACTATGGGGCGTAGCGGATCGCACAGATTTCGATTTAAAACAGCATATGGAGCATTCTGGTGAAGATTTCACTTACATTGACCCAGTATCAAACGAACGTTATGTTCCATATTGTATCGAGCCTTCTTTAGGTGCAGACCGTGTAACATTAGCATTCCTTTGCGATGCTTATGACGAGGAAGAGCTTGAAGGCGATGATAAGCGTACAGTTTTACGCTTCCACCCTGCTCTAGCACCATTTAAAGCTGCAGTTCTACCACTTTCTAAAAAGCTTTCGGATGAAGCTACAGATGTTTGGGCAGAGCTTCGTAAATCGTTCCCAGTTGACTTTGACGAGTCACAATCAATCGGTAAACGTTACCGTCGTCAAGATGAAATTGGTACACCATTCTGTATCACTTACGATTTTGACTCAAAAGAGGATGGTCAAGTTACAGTGCGTCATCGCGATTCAATGGATCAAGTTCGTATGCCAATTACAGATGTGAAAGCATACATCGAAAAACATCTTCAATTCTAAAATTCATCAGTATAAAGAGGGAGTCGCATTTTTTAAGCGACTCCCTTTTCCTTATGTCTTTAATAATGAAAACAAGCGCTCTTGCATCTTCTCCTCAAATGAAAACCTTTTCATATTCATGCCTACTAAGCTAATAAGTAGTTCCTCAATATCTACAAGCGAATAAAAAAGGAATGTTCCTTCTCGCATCGTGCGAACTCTCTTATCAACTGTCAATTCTTCCCCAATAAAGTACGCTACATTTACGTTACAATGTTCCATTAATTGCGTAATGCTCAGGTCATCATCTGGATTAATAAAGAACGGCACAATTTTATCAATATACAAAATACTTTGCACAAGTTTAATAAAGAAATTTTCACGTAGTGAAGTTTCCACAACTAATATTGTTGTTTTCTCATGCTGATAATCCATATACAATATATGTAATTGCTCTTCTAACAGTTTCTTTAATATAGTAATAGAGTTCCTGTATTTTTTCACATCTGTTTGAATTTCCCTTGTTAATAAACGTAGAATTCGATAGGCAGGTAAAAATATTTTTAAAATAATTTCTTTAGGATGTAAATGATCTATTAATTTATTAAAGTAGACTCTTAAGCCATTTTCGTCACAACGAATTAATTGTTCTATAAATAAATTAAAAATTTCTTCAAAGCTGTTCGCACGATAATCAATCATTTTCGCAATTTTCACATTATAATTTAAAGGTAAAATCATTGACTTTTGTTCATCCAACAACTTAACTTTAGGCAACGTTGGGAATAAATCATAGACAAGTTCTACTTGTGCACTTCGATTATCAGATAATTGAACGACCGAGTTAACAGGATAAATCCCTAAGCACTCTACAAATTTGTGCATAAATTTCTCGTTATATAAATGTCGATCACGATATAAAACAGCTAATGCATCTGTTGCAGCATATCCCGAATGATATACACGCTTTGATGTCATAGCTGAATAAACATCTATAATTTGCAGTAATTGAACTCCCTCACGCATATCGTCCTCACAAAGCTGATTCGGATAACCTTTACCGGCAAAGCGTTCATGATGATCACGTGCTAAATAGGCAATATCCTCTTCCCCATTTTCTATGAGCAACTCATAACCTTTAGTCGTATGAGTTTTAACAATATCAAACTCATCTTCTGATAATTTTCGTTTTAAATTTAATATTTCTTGCGGGATAAACACCTTCCCAATATCATGGAACAAATAGCCCCTTGCTAGCGTTACAATATCCGTTAAACCTAAATAACGTGCAAAGATAGTACCTAAAACGAAAACATCAAATGAATGAACAAAGGAATACTCATCCCATTCCTTTAAGCGCATAAGTAATTCATAGCGATGTTTTTTTTCTAAAATTTGCGCAAAAACACTTTGTACATAAGTAGTATCTTGGGTACTTTTTAAAATTTGACCATAGCGCAATTCATGCACAACATTCTCTAATGTAGTCATAAAAAGGTTATTCACCTTATCTTTATACTCCTCTACGTCATCCTTCTTATCGAGAAGTGGTGCAAATATATCCCAGCAATCCTTTGTACGCTGCATACTTAAATCATGAACAATTCGGACTGAATTAGTTGGTAAATATACAGATAGTTCGTCTACTTTTCTAAGCTTAAGTAAAGCAATAATTCGTTCCGTTAAAACTAAATCTTTTTTAGCGAGTAAACGATAATCAGAAAAAATATCTTCAGCTAAAATATCATTGGCTTCAACTTCATCAATACTTAACGTCACTTTTCTTAGCATATTTTCTGCCACATATGCAATATCTAAGCATTATGTGACTCCCTCCTTCTTCGATAGACTGCGTTGTTCATCAATTATGCCTCGGCACAATTGCGTTTTGGAGGCTTTAACTTCTTTCAACGGATGTTTGGACATACGCTGAAAGAAGTTAAAGATCATCTATTTTTACAATATCATAGATTAAAATGCCTTTTCAACTAGTTTATGGTATACAAATGAATCGTTACTACTATGTTTATGTTAAAAACTATTCAAAATTCAGTAATTTATATCTAATTTATTCTTTTAACAACAGCTATTAACAACCATGAAAAAGATATAAAATCCTACACAATAGAACTAAAAGCATATTTTATATCACAAATAATATTTTCTGTAAATTGCAAAAAAATCACTCATTTCGTCCTAATACTACTAGTAAAAATCCCACAAACACTTCCCTCCATGATTTTACATTAGGATTTATCTCACCTAAAATACGTCCCAATCGATAAGGAAATGATATCTAATATTTGTTGATGAACAAGCATTTTATCCATGTTAATTTTTAACATCATATAATTCCCTCTATTCTCATCTTCATCTTTTTGATATAAATAAAGTATTATAGTTAATCTTAAATGTTAAATAACAATAATTTAACAATCCATGGAGATTCCAACCTATTTAACAGGATGGTCCTAGCTATAAAAATTTTTTATGTACTTTGGAGGAATTTTTTTGAAAAGCAATCGTTTTTATCACATCGCAATGGCATCAGCACTAGCAACAAGCGCTATTGTCATTGCACCCCCAGCACATGCTGCATCGGTATTCTCCGATGTGAAAAATGTGTCATCTGAAGAAGGTCAAGCTATTATTAACTTAGCTCAACGTGGCATTATATCAGGCTACCCCGATGGCACTTTTAAACCTGAGAATTCAATTACTCGTACACAAGCTGCGAAAATTTTAGCTGGTATTTTAAAGCTAGATACCGTTCATGTAAAAAATCCAAATTTTAAGGATATAAAACCCGGCGATCCAAATTATGGCGCGATTGCTGCTTTAGCAAATGCAGGTATTATTAGCGGAACTAATGGCTATTTCAACCCAACTAAAAATATTACACGTGGACAAATGTCAAAAATGATTGTAAAAGGTTTTAAATTACCAATTACAAACGGCATTTACATTCCTTTCGATGATGTCGACGAAGGTAGCGAATACGAACCATATATAAAAACACTTTTTGCCAATAGCATTACAAAAGGTACAACGCCTACTACCTTCGGACCACAAACTAATGTAAAGCGCTCCCAGTTAGCACTTTTTGTTGTACGTGCTGAAAAAGCTCAAGGCAACGTCACAATTTTTGCTAGCCAATTTAAGCAAGACTATATCTTTGCTTCTTATGGCGGCATTAACCCTGCAGAGGACATCTTTACATGGGTTGAAGATGAAGAAGATTATATGACAGAGTCCATTACAATTAAACCGCTAAAAGAAGGCACAGGAAAATTAGTTATTACGGGCTTTAAAGAGGATACGGAAGAATTTACCGAGGTCTATTACTTAGTAAATGTGAAGAAAGTAAACGGAAGGCTACAAACAACGCTTCAAAAAGTGAAAGAAGAGGATTATGCAGAAAACTTACCGCTAGACTTGATGGAAAGTAATTTAAAATTTGTTCCTACTAAGGTAAGTATTCAAACTGCAGATGGTCAAGCTTTATCTCCTGAATTATATAATTTTAAATCAACGAATAATTCTGCTACACTTTCTATCTTTAAAAATGGTCAATATATGCTTACTTTCACTAACGGTACTCAACAACAAACAATGGCTGCTGATGTCAATACATATGATTTCGTGCGTAGTATTGATTTGTATCAAGTTACAGATGAGTTAACGTTTTCAAGTAGCGATCTATCGTTCGAGCCAACACATGTTGCCTTAGAAAAATTTAATTCTGAGCCAGCTGCTGTGAAAGCGACAATAAAGGATAAGAAAGTAAATGTTACACCATTAGCAGAAGGTACATCTATTTTACATATAACAGGTAAAAATGGTGAAACTGCTTATCTATATATTGATTTTCTAAAAATCGCTAATAAATGGGCTGCTTCTTACGAGTTCTTGGAAGATCCAGAAGAATATTAATATATTGTAATATAAAAGGTAAAATGCCAGAAGATCATAATTAATGGTCTTCTGGCTTTTTTTCTTGATCGGTACTCGTTCTTAACTGAAATTCAGGCGTTCTTTCAAGCTGTTCAATAAATTTTTTAGTCTTAAAACGAATTCCTGTTTGTTCTTCGTAAATTGTTGTAATTATTTTTTTAATAAAATATTTGGTTTCCTTTTTTAATTCTAATTTCCCAATTTGGTCAATTGGTACAGTATAGAACATTCGGATAAGCTTAAGCTGAGTCGGTGTTAATCGAATGATATAAGGATCATGATGATAACAACGATGACACAAAAAACCTCCCTGCACAAAAGAAAATGCAAATTCACCGTCTACTGCCCCACAAGCAGCACAAGCATGTAATATAGGCTGTACACCTGTATAGGGTAGCATTTTCCATTCAACGAACAATGTAATGGCCTCCGGGTCGTAACCTTCCTCAATTGCTTGTAATGCTTGAAGGAGCACATCAAATGCAAGTGGCTCTGTTTTCCCCTCTTCCACTACACGTTCGACAAGCTCCATTATATAACTTGCATAGGCCGTTGCCATTATATCCTCACGAATATGACGCATTGAGTTTAGATGCTCTCCTTGTTGCAATGTCCCCATACCGGTATGATGCTGTACCATAAACATGCCATACGTAAATGGCTGTGTCACAGATGCTAGTCTACTGGAAGGCTTCTTCGCTCCACGAGCCATTGTTGCAACTTTTCCCGCTTCTCTTGTTAGTAATGTTACAATTTTATTTGATTCCCCATAGGCACGCACCTTTAGGACAATTCCTTCCCATTTATGAAGCATCGATCCTCCTCCTTTCTACAAGCTTCGCAATCAATTATGCCTCGGCATTATTGCGTCCGGAGGCTTTAGTGCTAACGTAGCGACAGCAACACGATGTTGGTCACTCAGTCATGTGTTGCACAGTCGTTCGCTTTCGCACAGCTATATTGCTACAAGATATGGCATCCTTAAACTGCGTTCCTCTATTTCAGCGGTGTCCAAATATCTGTAGCTCTGCTTTCGCTACAAAAAACACTTGTAGCTGTCGCTTTGCTTTCGCTACAAAAAACACTTGCTGAAAGAAGTGAAAATAGAGCTCTCCAATAATTATTGGACAGCTCCATTTAAAACTACAGCGATAAACAGGAATGTTGGTAAGTTGCTTTGGAACTTAACAGCTTTTCCTACTAATATTCATCATCACGGAAACCGAAGTCACGTAAATGTGTTGATTTATTTCGCCAATCCTTTTGTACCTTTACCCAAAGCTCTAAATACACTTTTGAACCAAGAAGCATTTCAATATCTTTTCTTGCACGTATCCCTACTTCTTTTAATAGCGCTCCACGTTTACCAATGACAATCCCTTTTTGAGAATCCCTTTCCACGATAATTGTTGCTGCTACACGAATTTTATCTTCATTTTCTTCATCACGGCGAATTTTATCAATAACAACAGCAATGGAATGGGGTATTTCTTCACGCGTTAAATGTAACACTTTTTCACGAATTAACTCTGAAATAATAAAACGCTCAGGATGATCTGTTACTTGATCAGCTGGGTAATATTGTGGGCCTTCTGGTAAATACTTCGCTAATGTTGCTAATAAATTTTCAACATTATTCCCTTGTAATGCAGAAATCGGAACTATTTCAGCAAAGTCATAACGCTCTTTGTAACTTTCAATAATCCCCATTAATTCATCAGGATGAATTTGATCGATTTTATTAATCACTAGGAAGACAGGCGTTGGATTACCCGCCAACATTTCAAGGATAAATTCGTCACCTTTTCCAAGTTTCTGCTCTGCATTTACCATGAACATAATAACATCCACTTCACGCAAAGTATTTTTAGAAACCTTAAGCATAAAATCCCCTAGCTTATGTTTTGGCTTGTGGATTCCTGGTGTATCTATAAAAATCATTTGGCTATCATTTGTTGTTAGTACACCTTGTACTTTATTTCGTGTTGTTTGTGGTTTATCACTCATAATCGCAATTTTTTGACCTATAACACGGTTTAAAAATGTTGATTTCCCTACATTTGGTCGACCGATTATGGAGATAAAACCTGACTTATAGCCATTATTATTTTCCAGCATTCTCTAAATCCTCCGTTGTGAATGCAAACGGTAGTAATTCGCCTACAGACGTTACCGTGACATCACCTTTTAAGTTTGTTAAATATACAGGCATAGATGGTTTGCAAAATTCCATCATCACTTGACGACAAGCCCCGCATGGCGCACATGGCCCATCCGTATCAGCTACTATAGCGATCGCCTCAAAATCATAAATACCTTCTGACACAGCTTTGAAAAAGGCTGTACGTTCAGCACAATTGGTCATACTATAGCCAGCATTTTCAATATTGCAACCATGAATAACCTCTCCATTTTTCGTTAAAATCGCCGCGCCAACTTTAAATTTTGAATAAGGTACATAAGCCTTTTCACGCGCTTTTTTTGATTCTTCTAGTAATGCATGCATATCAATTGTCATTATGTTCTCCTCTACAAATCCATTTCGCCTTGGCGTAATTGAATGAATCATATTTCTTCAGCACAACTGTTACTACTTCATGACCGATTAATGATTTTTTGTACTATCAAAACCATTTTGGTATAAATATGAGTAATCCGATTATAGCACTGAATATCGCAAATACAAGTACTGCGCCTGCTGCAAGATCTTTAGCCTGCTTTGCAAGCGGATGGATGTTAGGTGAAGCTAAATCCACTACTCGTTCTATTGCAGTATTAATCATTTCAAGTACTAACATTAGTGCTATTAATAGCAACACTATATACCATTCAATATGTGATAAATCCGTAAAATAGCCAGCAATCAAAACTATTCCTGCACTTAGCAAGTGGGACTTAAAATTTTGCTCGGTACAGGCTGTAATGATACCTTTAAAGGCATACCCAAATGAGCGTACGAATTTGCGAACATTCATTTATTCTCGTCCTAAGCCGAAAGTTTGTAAAATCTCATCCTGCTTACCGAACATCACCTTTTCATCTTCTGGCACCATATGATCATAGCCAAGTAGATGTAAGAAACCGTGAACCGCTAAAAAGCCTAATTCCCGCTCAAAAGTATGCCCGTATTCTTCTGCTTGTTCTTTCGTACGATCTGTTGAAATAATAATATCTCCTAACACACGGGGCATCCCTTCAAATGTTACTTCTATTTCTCCCTCACCTAACTCCTCCAAGGCAAAAGAAATAACATCTGTCGGTTGATCCTTGTCACGATATTCTCGGTTGATTTCTTGAATCGCATCATTTGTAACAAACGTTACTGACACTTCTGTTTCCGGCTCCATATTCTCTATTTTCGCAGCATGCTGCAAAAGCTTTTCAACAAGCTCCATATGCTCAGCAGCCACTTCATTTGTTTCATCTGTAAAATCAATTGTTAAAATCATAGATCCTCCTACTTATCTGCCTTTGGATATTCAATTCGTGAGTGGAAAATTCCATTCAACGTTTCACAAAGTACTCGCTCTATACATTTTAACTCTTTTATTGAAATATCGCATTCATCAAATTGATTGTCTTGTACTCGATCATCAATTATTGCGCGTACCAACTTTTGAATTTTCTCTGCATTCGGTTCCTTCATCGATCGCACCGCTGCCTCAACACTATCTGCAACGCTAATCACTGCCGCTTCCTTCGTTTGTGGCTTCGGACCTGGATATCTGTACTTTGTATCATCTAAACATTTTCCTTCTTCCTTCGCTTTAAAGTAGAAGAACTTTAACAGACTAGATCCGTGATGCTGCAAGGCAATATCGATAATTTCCTGTGGCATCTTATAACGTTTTAGCATTTCAGCTCCGTCAGTTGTATGTGCAATTATAATTTCCGCGCTTTTTTCTGGGGGCAATGAATCATGTGGGTTAATACCAGACATTTGATTCTCGATGAAAAAGGCAGGACGCTTCGTTTTACCAATATCATGATAATAGCATCCTACACGAGCCAGTAATCCATCTGCTCCAATTTCCTCACATGCTGCCTCCGCTAAGTTCGCCACCATTACACTATGATGATATGTTCCTGGAGCCTCCATTAGTAATTTTTTCAGCAACGGATGGTTTGGGTTTGATAATTCAATTAAACGCAACGACGACAATAAACTAAATGCTGATTCAAAGAATGGTAACAGACCCATTGTAAGAGCACCTGATAATAGCGCCGATATCAATGCCGCTATAAAGTAATACAATAACTCTGATAAGCCGTAAGTAGATTGTGTCATCAGTAAATAAAATGCGATAAACGACATATTTACTAGTCCTATAACACCTACAGCATGTAGAATATGCGAACGCTTTTCCATACTACCTAAAAAGAATAAACTCGCAAAGCCTCCAAAAATTATATACAGTGTAATTTCCATCTGCATAACAGATGAATAACCCTCTTGAAAAATAACACCTGCAGATGCTGCTGTCATAACCGTAATGAGAACCGCAGCACGATCATTCACTAAGAGCCGTACAAGCATTGTTGCCAAAGCTGTTGGGAAAAGGAAGGCAACCGTAACATCGAAGCCACCAGATACTAGGCTTATAAATTTCATCAGCAAGATGGATAAACCATAAACAATTACTGTCACCAACAAGGCATTACGTTTCTTGTGCTCATCTGTATCCGAACGTTCAAATAAAACAAACATAAACGTCATTTCCAAAAGTATTAAAATAATCAGCCCTGCAATCGGTTTCATCGATGCCTTATTACTCACCATACCTAAAAGTTCTAATTGACGAAATGCCTCATTATCAATAATTTGACCTTCCTGTACGATGATTTGCCCTTGAAGAATTCGAGTTGGTTCAACCGATTCCTTCGCTTGATCCTTTCGAATTTTCGTTTGTTCTTCGTTTACAGTTTCGTTTTCGATAATACTCGTCCGTCCAATTAAAACTACCGTATTAAATATTTTATCTGGATAGCCACGTTGTCCACGAATTTTTGTCTCAAAATCATTTTGACCCGCAAATACAGTTTCTGATCGAATAGATTTTTGCAAATATTCCTGCACAGATTTTGAAAGTTGCGTACTTGTTCTTTTTAAATCTGCTTCACTTTGTACTAACAATCCTTCTAGCTGTGAATCGGTAAAGATAATCGGCATTTGCTCTGAATCTATGGATTCAAACTTTTTGCGTAGCTTCGATACTTGGTCGGCAATTGGAATAGGTTCTTTGCTACTCTCAACATCCGCCTTTACGTCAAGAACATAGTCAAATAAAGACGTTACAATCGCAGCTCGCTGCTTAGCAACATCAGCAGAAAATTGATAGACTGGCGCAACCGCATTTGCTGCTTTTTCTCGTTCCTGCTGTGTTTTATAAGTATCTTCTATCGTTTTAGTAGACCGTACTGTTTCAGGCGCTAATTGTAATGGTTTAAAATCATATGTAACACCTTTAACATTGCCATACATAAAAGCAAATTGTAGGGCTCCTGTTAAGATGAGAACGACAATTAAAAAGTAGCGGAAGCCAATAAGTTCTGTAAATTTTTTTAATTGTTTCTC
This sequence comes from Lysinibacillus sp. NPDC095746, assembly GCF_044763535.1. Taxonomy (NCBI): domain Bacteria; kingdom Bacillati; phylum Bacillota; class Bacilli; order Caryophanales; family Bacillaceae; genus Lysinibacillus; species Lysinibacillus sp. NPDC095746. Next base: position 11,067 of record NZ_JBIWGL010000025.1, on the reverse strand, counting down.
CATCCGGCACCTCCTCTATCTATCTACTATCATACCAATTCAAAAAACATTTTTCCCGAAAAATGTATAAGAAAGCAAAAAAACAGCTATACAATTTGTATAGCTGTCACAAATTTTTCCATTTTCCAAGTGTTTTCATGTTTGTTAAATTTTACACAGTCGCTACTTTCACTGCACATTTTCTAAACTCAGTTGCACCTGTCGTTCCGTTTCACTCCACTTTCGGTGCAAACTTTAATAGGACCACTAGCGGTCCTATTAAAGTTGCTGTTCTTCGTAGGCTTTGATGATTTTTGCTACGATTGGGTGGCGTACAACATCGCCCTGTTCTAAAATTTGGAAATGTATTGATTTTACATACTTTAGTGTACGTTCTGCTACGATTAACCCAGATTCCGTGTTTTTCGGGAGGTCAATTTGTGTTTTGTCGCCGGTAATGACCATTTTTGAGCCAAAGCCTAGTCGCGTTAAAAACATCTTCATTTGCTGATGTGTCGTATTTTGAGCTTCATCTAAAATAACAAAGGCATCGTCTAATGTACGGCCTCGCATATACGCTAAAGGTGCAATTTCGATTGTACCTCGTTCAATAAGTCTTTGAGTTTGTTCTGTCCCGTAAATATCGTTTAAAGCGTCATAGAGAGGTCGTAAATAAGGATCTACCTTTTCCTTCAAATCCCCCGGAAGAAAGCCTAGAGACTCTCCTGCTTCTACTGCAGGGCGTGTTAAAATAATACGCTTAACGTGCCCATTTTTTAGCGCCTGCGTTGCCATGACTACCGCTAAATACGTTTTCCCAGTACCAGCAGGACCGATACCAAAAACAACGTCTTTATGGCGGATTGCTTGTATGTATTCACGTTGACCGATTGTTTTTGCACGAATAGGCTTTCCTTTCGTCGTGCGTGCAATTTCTTCATCATAAAGTTCTGCAAAATATTCAATCGTTCCTTTTTGTGTCATTTCAATAGCAGTTGCAACATCACGCTGATCAATATTAATTCCTTTACGAATGACCTTTAGAAGAGCATGTAAAAGGAAAGTCGCATGTTCCTTTGCATCCTCTTCACCAGCAAGCTGAATTTGTTCACCACGTGTAATAATGTGGACTTGTAGTGCCTCTTCGATTAACTTCATATTTGCATCGGAAATTCCGAGTAGCATAACCGCTTCGTTTGGATTATCCACTTGTAATACAGTTAAATGTTCTGACATAATCATTCTCCTTGTGGGCCTTGTATTGGACTGGCAATGTTTTCATTGACTAAAAATAGAACTTTCCCTTCAACTGTACCATTCCCCCACTTTACCTGTAAAAGGTTTTCTTTTTTGATAACCGTTTTCGCAGGTAATGAACGTATTACCTTTTCATGAAGTAATGGTAAGAGCAGTGAATCTTTTTTGGATTCATCAAGCTCCACTTGCACTTTTTTAGTGTACTGCTCTTCAACAATTGATACATACTGATCGAGCCAGCTTGGTATATCTTTCTTTTGCACATAGTCAACTTTTTCTTTTTCTTGATGAATGCCTTTCACTAATACACGCCACTGCTTCTGTTGTAGCGTTTCCATCGTTAGCTTTGTTGGAATTTTAAATGAACATTCGAGCCAATAATCAGCGTAGACCTCTCCCTTTGCCCCAACAAAAACTTGATCTTCGCCACTTTCAATTACGCCACTTACAAGAACATCACCTTCGTAAGCAGTATCGTTGACTGAAATTTTTCGTTCACCATTTTGAATATTAAAATTCGTAATAACACCACTTTTTGTTGCTACTAAATGCGTTGCTAGTTTCTCATTCGTTTGTTTAGTTTGTTTCGGAGATTCCTGAGGCCGTAAAGTTACACGTCCACCATACTTTTCAATATGCACCCATGAAAGATCTCGATGCCCTTCTAATAGCTTCTGACGAATAACAGCATCTGAGGGTAAGTCTTTTTTAGAAATGGGTGTTTCTAGTTGAAATGTATCTTGAAAGGTCTTTCCTAGACGTTCCTCTAACTCTGGCGTTGCCGCTTTAATATCAATACGCCAAATAACCTGTGCACATAGCAATGGTATTACTATCATCAACGCTAGACCAAGTAAAGTCCAAAGCTGCGCTCGAAAAACTTGAAGCTCATCTGCATAATAGATAGCCATTTTCAGTCGGTATCGACTACGTACTCGGCGTATCTTTGGTAGATAATGCATCGTTGTTTCAAAAGTAACCTCTTGCTCACGAAAGACAATCCGCTTCAATGGCACATGTTGTGCATGCAATGCTTGAATAAAAGGATGAACATTTTCATGGCGCTTTATACGTATGATAATTGGCCGATTATTCCACATTATCGCTCACACCCATATCCTTTGTCATTTTCAGATGAAGCTCCTGCAAATCCTCTACAGAAAGATGAAGCATTTCTTCTTTAAGAGCATTAATTTCCACTGATTTCCCACGCACAGTAATATGATAGTCTGCATAAATAAAAGAGCATGATGAAGCATCAGCATGTAGAAAACGATATGGGCCAATGATTTTTAATGTATCATATTGTAATAATTCAAGTAGTGGCGTTAATTGAAATAGTTTTCTCATAAAAAATGCCTCCTTCTTCGGCAATATATGCATCGAATAAGGAGGACATGCTAGTTATTTTCTTTTTGCTTTAGGAGGACCTAAAACTTCTGCCATTACAACAGCCTGCATTAATGATTTTTTTGATGTTGGTAATTGAAAAGCAGATTGCGATTCAGCTATTCCCGCAGCTTTTTTCCCAGCCGCTAAACGACCGATACTTTCTCGATTCGAAGTACGACTCACTTTGTCAGTTGGGATTAACGGTGGAGCTGCATAGCTAGGAATGTCCTTATTCCCTGTTTCTTCGACAATTTTTTTCGGCTCTTCCACTTTAGGTTGTTCATTTTTCCATTCACCTAAAAATTCACGTGCAAAGTCCTCAAAGCTCTGGGACTTAGAAGCAGGTTGCTCTGAAGTCATCTCTGCTTTTTTTATAACAGGAGGATCAACATGTGAATCCTTATTAAAAGGAGGCATTGGTGTTTGTTCTTTCTTTCTTGCTTTACCGAAAATAGAGCTGACTATGGCAATTATCACAAATATAATTAATTGTTCCACTTATTAGTACCGCTCCTTTCCGTTTTTTATTCGTTAGGTTCATTTTTTTCTGATTTATCTGAGCTTACTTTAGAAATAGAGTCTCGCATAGCTGTATCTGCTTGAATGTTGCGGTAGTTCATATAATCCATAATACCAAGATTACCCGAACGTAAAGCTTCGGCCATCGCCTGCGGTACTTCAGCTTCTGCTTCTACTACTTTTGCCTTCATCTCTTGTACGCGTGCAATCATTTCTTGCTCGTTCGCTACAGCCATTGCACGACGTTCTTCAGCTTTCGCTTGGGCGATGTTTTTATCAGCCTGAGCTTGTTCAATTTGTAATTCAGCACCAATGTTTTTGCCGATATCAACGTCTGCAATATCGATCGATAAGATTTCAAATGCTGTTCCAGAATCTAAGCCTTTTGCTAATACAGTTTGAGAAATCATATCAGGATTTTCAAGAACTGTCGTATGACTAGAGGCGCTACCAATTGTAGAAACAATCCCCTCACCTACACGGGCAATAACCGTTTCTTCACCAGCACCACCGACTAAACGTTCAATGTTTGCGCGCACTGTAATACGTGCCTTCGCTTTTACTTCAATCCCGTTCATCGCAACACCTGCAATAAATGGTGTTTCAATAACTTTCGGGTTAACAGACATTTGTACAGCTTCTAATACATCACGCCCCGCTAAATCAATTGCCGCACAACGTTCAAATGTTAACTCGATATTTGCACGATGAGCTGCGATTAACGCATTGACAACTCGGTCAACATTACCACCTGCTAGATAGTGGCTTTCTAATTGATTAATAGTCACAGGTAAACCTGCTTTATGCGCTTTAATTAATGGGTTCACAATTCGTGATGGGATTACACGACGTAATCGCATACCGATTAATGTGAAAATACTAACGCGGACACCTGCAGCAAGTGCAGAAATCCACAGAGCCACTGGTACAAAGGTAAAGAATACCGCGACAACAATAAATAATATGACGAGCCCTGCAATTGGACCTATTAAAGCTAAATCAAATCCCATTTGCTATTCCTCCATCTCTTTTTCTGTTTGTCTCACAACAATACGTGAGCCCTCTACTTTAATAACTTCTACATGTTTCCCAGCATCAACATAGCCACCTTCCGATACTACGTCAATACGTTCACTACCAAATAGCATTGTACCTGCCGGACGAAGCGGTGTAACCGTTGTACCTACTTTTCCGAGCAACTCTGTGCGATTCACGTTAGATACATAGCCCTCTTCCGTTGTTGTCGCATCCGTCAAGACTAGCTTGTTTAAAACATGCAATTTTTTACCAAAAAATTTCATCAGGATCACCATTCCTATTATCGCTACAACAAGCGCAATGAAAATCGCTACAAGCATTTGCATCACGTTTGCACCTGCCAGTATTAGACTTAGTAAGATTAACACACCACCTAAAATACCAACAATACCTCCGGGAACAAAAAACTCGGCTATAATAAGCGCTAAGCCTACAATAAACAAAAGTAATGTCTCATAACCTGCTAAACCCGCCACCATATGACCGAAGAAAAATAATCCAAGTGCTGACAATCCCATTATACCTGGAACACCAAAACCTGGCGAATAAAGCTCAACTACAAGTCCCAAGCTTGCAATCGACAATAAAATCGGAACTATAATCGGATTCGTAATAAATCGAGCAAGTTTTTCAGCAAAAGTAGGTTCAACTGGAATGATATCACTACCATTTAGTTGGGTAGCTTTTAAAAGATCCTGGAAATTCGAAACCGTTCCATTAGAATAACCAACTTTTTCTGCCTCCGAAGCAGATAAAGTTAATAATTTCCCTTTTCCTGCTCGAAAATCTGGTAAATCAACAGATGCATCAGCCATCGCTCGTGCATAAATCGGCTTACGATTATTTTTCGATTCTGCAGCTGCCTCCATTTGAGCAACCCATGCACTATGAGCCTTTAAGTCTGCTGCATTTCCTGCTGAATCAATCACTGCAGCCGCCCCGATCGTTCCATTTGGCACCATATAGATTTCATCCGCATGTAAGGCTAAAAAGGCACCTGCAGAATGCGCGTCTTTGTTAATATACGCAATCGTACGTATATCCGTTGCATCCATAAGCATAGCAATATCACCTGCCGCATTCACGAAACCGCCGGGCGTATGAATGTCTAAAATAATCGCCTCTGCATAGTTTTCTTCCGCCTCTTTAAAAGCTCGTTCTAAAAATGCGTGAAGTCCTCGTTCTACTTCATTATGAATAGGTATGTGGTACACCTTACTACTTGCAAAAGCCGACGTTAATGGAAACGCTAACAAAAATGTCATCCAAATAACTATTAAATAACTGAGGATTCTTCGTCTCCGCATCTTTTTCCCTCCCTTCTAACATGCTTCTCTCCTGTATATACGACTGACTAACCGAAAAGTTTCAAAAATCCTAATAATTTTATTATACCGTAAATTATTAATTTACGTTTATACAATCAGAATATAACATAAAAGCCGAATGAATCTCAGGGATCACATTCGGCTTCTTCAATATGTACGTAAATTTGAGTGCTTAAAGTAAAATACCTGAAATTAACCGACATGCGATTAATTTCAGGTATATCTTTGTCTGCTCAGTGAATCATACAATTGCGTGTTATGAACGTAGGGATTTTTAATGGGAAATTAAATTACCACTTACGTTTACGTGCAGCTTCTGATTTCTTTTTACGTTTTACGCTAGGTTTTTCGTAGAACTCGCGCTTTCTAACTTCTTGAATTGTACCACTTTTTGATACAGTACGTTTGAAGCGGCGAAGAGCATCTTCAAGCGATTCGTTTTTGCGAACGACAGTTTTTGACATCTCTCTTTCCCTCCCTCCGAACACACGTCAATACACAAATAGGCAAATAACCATTTGCTGTGTACTAAAGAATTATAACGTATTGTCTAAAAATGGTCAATAGAAAGTGTACGAATTAATCCGATGAATTTTTGGTTTTATTACCTTAAGAATTTTCAGCTTGCTTTTGGACACCATAAACATACAAAGTGATCCATTATATCTCGGCATAATTGCGCCCAGAATTAGCTTTGAGCTTAGACTTGTAGTTGTGCGCGAAAGCAAAGCGACAGCTACAGATGTTTTTTGTAGCGAAAGCAAAGCGACAGCTACAGATGTTTTTTGTAGCGAAAGCAAAGCGACAGCTACAGATGTTTTTGAGCAGAAGCTATAACTTGTAGATAAATGCCCAGGGCGTGGCGTTCTTTTTCAGCGGATGTTTAGACACCTACTGAAAGAATTTAAATGAAAGGTTTAATGAGGAGAAAAAATGAAAACATTTAAAAATAAATTAAATCCTCCAAAAATACTTGTGCTAGGCTTCGCCGTCATCATTTCAATCGGAACATTTTTGTTAATGCTCCCCGTTGCAACTGTCGATAGTAAAGGTCTTTCATTTTTAGAGGCTTTATTTACTGCGACCTCTGCTACCTGTGTAACAGGACTCGTTGTTGTAGATACCGGTGATACATTTTCGATATTTGGGGAATTAGTTATTCTGTTTCTTATCCAAATTGGTGGATTGGGCTTTATGACGTTCGCGACGTTATTATTTTTGCTATTAGGGAAAAAAATCTCTTTAAAAGAAAGGCTTTTGTTAAAGGAAGCATTTAATAACATTACAATTGCTGGTCTAGTTAAATTAGTTAAAAGGATACTGTTATTTACCGCACTGATTGAATTTATAGGTGGTGTCATTTTATCTATTCGTTTTTCATTCGATATGCCAGTAGGTAAGGCCATTTATTTCGGATTTTTCCATGCCATATCGAATTTTAATAATGCAGGATTTGATTTAATGGGTGGGTTTAAGAGCTTAACAGAGTACGTAGATGATCCTTTCGTAGTAATAACTATTTGTGCACTTATTACGATTGGAGGCTTAGGGTTTATTGTTATAAATGAACTTTATGAATACCGTGAAACGAAACGACTTTCAGTGCACACAAAAATTGTATTAACGACAACGCTTATTTTAACAGTCGGCTCGACACTTTTAATTTTCTTATTTGAATACGGAAATAGTAAAACCCTTGGGCAACTATCTGGATGGGGCAAAATTCTTGGTTCATTATACCAAGCGGTTACACCAAGAACTGCTGGCTCTAATACCCTTCCTATTGGTGATTTAACACATTCAACATTATTTTTAATCATTTGGCTAATGTTTATCGGAGGCGGTTCTGGATCAACAGCTGGTGGTATTAAAATAACGACTTTTGCTGTTTTAGTTGCTACGATGTGGTCTCAATTAAAAGGGCAAGAAGATGTTGTGCTTTTTAGACGTAGAATCGTTCATGAAACAATTTTAAAAGCTTTAACAGTCACAATGTGTGGGATGATGATTGTCGTACTTGTTACCATTGTCTTAAGTATCATTGAACAACGTCATAGTTTTATGATGTATTTATTTGAGGCTACTTCTGCATTTGGAACAGCTGGACTTTCAATGGGGCTAACGCCCGAGCTATCAATTGGTGGCCGTCTTCTTATCATATTAACGATGTTTATCGGAAGATTAGGCCCTTTAACAATTGCTTTTGCCATTACAAATCGACGGAAAAAAGAGGCTTTCCGTCATCCAAAAGGAAATATTATGATTGGATAACGATGATAAAGGAGCGATGTGTACAATGTCTATCAAACAATATGCTGTTATAGGTCTTGGTAGGTTTGGCGTTAGTGTAGCACGCAAGTTGTATGAAGCTGGCCACGAAGTTTTAGGAATCGATATTAACGAGGAAAGAGTTGAAGATGCCGAACAATATGTTACACATGCAGTAGTTGCCGATACGACAGAAGAAAAAGCTCTTAACTCCATTGGGATAAGAAATTTCGATTGTGTCATTGTTGCTATAGGTATTGATATGCAATCTAGTATTTTAACTGTTTCCTTATTAAAGGAGCTAGGTATCAAAAAAATAATTGCAAAGGCTCTTGGAAAAAGACATGGACAAGTTTTAGATAAGGTGGGTGCTGAATGGGTTATTTACCCTGAGAGGGATATGGGGGAACGTGTAGCCAATCAGCTACTTTCACCGAATATGCTAAATTACATTGAATTATCAAAAGAATACAGTATAGAGGAAATTATGATTCCTTCTAAAATGGCTGGCCATAATTTACGGAATTTAGACATTCGAGCTAAATATAATGTCAGTGTTATCGCCATAGTTCGAGACGGTAATATTACCATTTTACCCTCTCCAGATGAGATTATTGAGGAAAAAGATATATTAGTTATGATTGGGCATAGAAAGGATCTCACTGTATTTTCAAATATTGAATAGAAAAAGCATAAATGAAAAAAGGCTGCGCCAAAAGGTAATTCCCCCCTGAAACAGCCTGCTATATTTTATCAATTATGCTTCGGCATAATCGCCGCTGTCGCCTTGCTTTCGGACAGTAAACATTTGTCATTGTCACCTAGTTAAACAATGCCTCTATAGTGGACATTGTGCTTTGCCTTGTACAATTTTTTCCACAGGACGTGGCCTGAGTTCTCCTATGTCAGTAGCGGTTTGAACTTCCATTGAAAAGAAACTAACACTTGTACCTATCGATTTGCTGTCGTTTACAAAAAATAATGATGGAGGCAATTAAAAGACTTTCTTGCTATCCCTATCGTCTTTTAAAATCTCTACCGCCTCTCTGAAACGTAGAGAATGGACGATTTCTCGTTCGCGTAAAAATTTCAAGCTATCATTCAAGTCTGTGTCATCTGATAAATCAATAATCCACTGATATGTCGCTCGTGCCTTTTCTTCAGCCGCAATATCCTCGTACAAATCAGCAATCGGATCCCCTTTAGCCTGAATATAAGTTGCCGTAAACGGTGATCCAGCTGCATTCTGATAAAATAATGCTCTGTCATGATTGACATAATGTTCTCCAAGACCTGCCTCTTTCAGCATCTCTGGAGTGGCATCCTTTGTAAGTTTATAAACCATCGTGGCAATCATTTCCAAATGAGAAAATTCCTCTGTAGCTATATCTGTCAACAAACCAACCACTTTATCTGGAATAGTATAGCGCTGATTCATATATCGAAGTGCCGCTGCTAATTCTCCATCCGCACCACCATACTGCTCAATTAAATACTTAGCTAACATTGGGTTACATGTACTCACCCTTACTGGATACTGGAGCTTCTTTTCGTAATACCACAAAAAAATTCCTCCTAGTTACTCATAATCAATTATACCTAGGCATAATATCAAAACATTTATAGCTTGCTTTCGCTACCCAAACATTTGCTAATAAAGTTAAACTTGCCATGGCCAAGGTGTATCTATCCAATTAAAAGGATAATTTGAATAACTTCTCCCAAAATTCATAAGCGGACCGAATTTTTGCTCAAATTCAACCTTAAGTCGCATGCTTATTTCAGTGTTTTCATTAAATTGCTGGATAGCATCATAATCGTAAGGATGAGTATCTAAATAAAGATTTAATTCCACTATTACAAAATCAATTGCTTGTATTTCTTCAAGTAGCTTATAAAATTCTGGTGGCATTTCTTTACTCATTCTTCATCCCTCCTTTTTGGGGATTTGGATAGGGGCTAAATAATTGAGGCCATAATGTGCCGGATCTAAGAGCTTCTTGAGGGGTTTGAAATTGTGGTAGCCCAGGTGGTTGAAAACCTATATACAATTGGGGTGGTGTAGAAAAACTTTTAACCCTTATAGGTGGACATGGATCGAATGGGCTAATATAAGGCTTCCAATATTTAAATTGAGTGAACATTGTATCCTCCCTTCTGTAATCAATTACATCAGTGGAGTATATGAGGTAGATGAAATTTTTATTCAAGTAGTGTTTGGATCAGAAGGAAGTGACATTTAGTAAGCACTCGCGTACAAAGAACACAAAAGTAGCTCGCATTTCGAAAACGCGAGCTGTTTTTGTACCTCTTATGCATTTTTATAAAGTTATACCAAGAAAATAACCTATAGAAATAAAAATAATGACCCATGTCAAAGCGCCAAAACAAGCGAAAGCAAGATAAGTCCTAAATTTCATCTGAGTTATTCCAGACATGTAACTTGTAACATGTCTAATACCTGGAACATAATATCCGATAATTATTGTCCATGGTCCAAAACGATGAAACCATCGTTCAACTTTAACAAACCGTTTATTATTGAGACCAATCCATTTCCCATATTTTAATATTATAGGTTTCCCTAATTTATTACCAATTAAATAGCTAATGATCATACCAGTAGCTGAGCCTAGAAAACTTAAAAGTATACTCAATAGATAGTTTAAATGCCCCTCTTGACACATATATCCCACAAACGTCATCAAGATTTCATCTGGGACAGGTAAGCCAATTATCCCTAAAGATAAAAGTAAAAATATAGCAATATATCCATATTGACTTATAAAACTGCTTATGAATTCCACGGATAGTTTCTCCTTTTTTAATACAATTCGTTACTTTTATCAAATATCTATATTACCCCATTTTTGCTTATTAAAACACCGGGATGATTAATCAATTATACCTTGGCATAATAGCAGATGTTTGTACAACCGCTGAAAAGTAACTTAATTCCGCATTGACTTTTGTAACTGATGCTTCGCTTTCGTTGCCAAAACATTTGTTGAAAGAAGTTAAAAATTTGAGAGGCAACTCAGACGAAAATATAGTAGTTAACGAATGATTGACCCGTTGATTTTACAATACTTTATGTTATCGATGTTACTAAATTATGTAAGAAGTCGGTTCGTATCTATACAAAGTTCCTATAAAGAAAAAATTTCAGTCCAATAACTATATTTTTTATCTGAATCAATTTCATAAATCACTTTTTTCAAGAGCTTAGACTGCTCCTATTAAGAAAATTTACGTTTTTAAAAATTATGCTGCTTGAGTTTGTGAT
>NZ_JBIWGL010000024.1:0-71224 GCF_044763535.1 Lysinibacillus sp. NPDC095746 | reverse complement strand
GTCACACCCGTTCCCATACCGAACACGGAAGTTAAGCTCTTTAGCGCCGATGGTAGTTGGGGGCTTCCCCCTGTGAGAGTAGGACGTCGCTAGGCAATGTAGACAGTCAGCTGAGTGCTGGCTATTTTTTTATTAAAGTAATTATTATTGAAATGAAGCTTAAGCTGATGACAATGAAATGAAAAGAGCAACTACAAAATACTAGTTGCTCTTTTTCTATGCTACTTCTTACGGATTGAAGCATTAGCATTATCTCAAAGACTACGAGAATATAAAAATGAAAAAAATATAAAAAAGTATTGCATATGTTATTTTCCTATGATATATTTATAAATGTCTTAAAGAGGTCCCGTGGTGTAGCGGTTAACATGCCTGCCTGTCACGCAGGAGATCGCCGGTTCGATCCCGGTCGGGACCGCCATTATAAACGATAATATAGTTCTTATGATGCTTTTAAATCATAAGAACTTTTTTTATTGTTAATATAAGGAAATTGGTGAATATCGATAAAATTGGTTCAATAATATTTATTGGGGTATCCATAGATTTTTAGAAATAATTATGCCTCGGCATAATTGCGTTTAGAGTTGGCTTTGTGCTTGTACAAAGAATCCGTTTCCGATTCCGTGAAGCCCCAAAACTTATATCGAAGACTCGTTAGCGAAGGTCGTTGTGTCAACAAACTGAACGCTATTATAGGGTGACTATTTTTTATCGATATTCCTGTCGTGATGGAATTTGGAGGTGTTTAGTATGCGAAATTATTTTTACATAAAACGTCTGAATATAAGCTTACTCATAGGTGCTATTGTAATATTAGCAGGCTGTGGAGATCCTATTTTAGACATAGAGGAATCCAATGCGTACCACTGGCAAAAAAATATGAATCAAGCCGAATTTGAAAAATTAAAAGAAGGCATGTCATATATGGAAGTAGTAAAGATTGCAGGGGGAGCAGGGGACATGATAAAAAGTGATCAATACCGCTGGAATGATGAAATACTTATGACAAAAACCTATATAGTACGATTTAAAGATGATAAATTGGTTGAAAAAAAGGTTAGTGAGGTAAAGGAGCATAAAAAATAAGCACGTTTTTTTATAAGCGTGTTTTATTTTTATTTAGTACCTAAATTAGTATCGTCAGCGATAATTATGACTAGGCATAATTGTTTCAGGCTAATGACGAATGCTAATTTACATTTTTAGGACTCACCTCATGATGTGCATCAACTTGGAGTGAAAATCTACTTTATTTATTTGATACAAAATTTACAATTTATTGTCGACAAGCTGCAACAATTACGCCAAGGTGTAATTGTTTTTTTGAAATCCATTGGATGTTTTGAACATTTACGTTTGTTTCGGTAAACTAGAAGTAATGGAGCTAAGAGAGGAAAAAGAGATGATGTATGAAAAAATAATGAATTCACTTGATGATACTGAGAATTTTGCGTTGAAGCTAGCAAGCTTACTAGAAGCCCAGGATACAATTACATTAGAGGGTGATTTAGGCGCTGGTAAGACGACATTTACAAAAGCATTAGCGAAGGGACTTGGTGTGACGAGAACAGTCAATAGCCCGACATTTACGATTGTTAAGCAATATGAGGGGCGATTACCATTTAATCATTTAGATGTTTATCGTTTAGCAGAAAGCGATGAGGATCTTGGATGGGACGAACTATTTTATGGTGATGCGGTGTCAGTTATCGAGTGGGCTCATTTGATTGAACAGGATTTACCACAGGAGCGTCTTGGAATAGAAATTTACCGGATCGGAGAAAATCAACGACGATTTGTATTAACACCACTTGGGAAGCGATATGAGGCATTATGTGAGGAGCTAATGAAATGATTTGGTTAGGGATTGAAACAGCGAATGCACCACTTTCTATTGCTGTTATAAAAGATGGGAAAGTAATCGCGGAGATTGTACAAAATATTAAATTAACGCATTCAGCAGGTGCTATGCCAGCTATTGAAGAAGTGCTAGCCAATGCTGGCATAAAGCCAAGCGAGTTGGATGCGATTGCTGTATCAGAAGGACCTGGTTCTTATACCGGTGTACGAATAGGTGTGACGCTTGCTAAAACATTAGCATGGACATTGAAAAAGCCTTTAGTTGGAATATCTAGCTTAAAGTCATTGGCCGCAAATGCAGCACTATATGATGGGCTTATTTGTCCTATTTTTGATGCGCGAAGAGGCAATGTCTATACGGCCGTTTATAAAGGTTGTGAGCTTGAAACAATTATAGAAGATTATCACGATCATATAGATGGCTTGTTAGAGCGTTTACAAGCATTCGAGGCACCGGTTTTATTTGTGGGAGTCGATGTAGATGTTTTTTGGCATAAAATCGTAGAGGTGCTAGGTGATTATGCACAGCGCACACCATTTAGTAATGACTTACCACGGGCAAGTGAAACAGTTCGATTAGCGACGAAATTGGAGCTACCAAGTGTGGATGCAGTTCATCATTTTGTCCCGCAATACAAACGTATTGCCGAGGCGGAGGCGAATTGGCTGAAGGAACAAAAGGAGAAGGCACATGAGTAATAATGTAACATATCGTAAAATGGTATCTGAAGATGTTCCAGCAGTGTATGAAATTGAGCTTGCTACATTTCCTACGCCATGGACGTTAGATTCTTTTTATTATGAAGTGCATGAAAATCAGTATGCACATTATGTGCTAGCTATAGATGAAGATAATAACATTATTGGTTTTTGCGGAATGTGGATGGTTATAGACGCAGCGCAAATTACAAACGTTGCCGTTATAGAGGCTGCTCGAGGTCGCGGCATTGGTGAAGGATTAATGCGAGAGGTAATGCGTATTGCTAGAGTGCATACTATGGAAGTCATGAGTTTAGAGGTACGAGTAACAAATACAGTTGCTCAAAATCTTTATCGAAAGCTTGATTTCCAAGATGGCGGTATACGTAAAGGCTATTATACAGATAACGGGGAGGATGCCCTTGTCATGTGGGTGAATTTATGATGGAAGATCGAATGATATTAGCAATAGAATCGAGCTGTGATGAAACAGCAGCGGCGATTATTCGAAATGGTTCTGAAATTGTTTCAAATGTAGTTGCATCTCAAATAGAAAGTCATAAACGATTTGGTGGGGTTGTACCTGAAATTGCATCCCGTCATCATGTTGAGCAAATTACAGTAGTTATAGAAGAAGCATTAGCACAGGCAAATATGAAGCCAGCTGATTTAGATGCTGTGGCAGTTACAGAGGGCCCTGGTCTTGTAGGTGCACTGTTAATTGGGATTAATGCCGCGAAGGCCTTTGCGTTTGCAAATAATTTACCGATTGTTGGTGTGCATCATATAGCTGGACATATATATGCTAATGCACTCGTGCAGCCAATGGATTTCCCATTGTTAGCACTTGTTGTATCAGGTGGCCATACAGAGCTAGTTTATATGAAGGAACATGGCTCTTTTGAAGTCATTGGTGAGACGAGAGATGATGCAGCTGGTGAAGCTTACGATAAGGTTGCGCGTGTTTTAGACTTACCATATCCAGGTGGTCCGCGAATTGATAAGTTAGCACATGAGGGAGATGAGGCTGTATCCTTCCCAAGAGTGTGGTTAGAGGAAGATTCTTATGATTTTAGTTTTAGCGGCTTGAAATCAGCGGTTATTAATTATAAGCATAATATGGACCAACGCGGTGAAAAAATTTGTCCGACTGCCGTTGCCAAAGGGTTTCAGGATAGCGTAGTTGAAGTATTAACGGCGAAAACATTACGGGCAGCTCGCGAATATAACGTGAAACAGGTTATCGCAGCGGGTGGTGTAGCGGCAAATAAGGGTTTGCGTACATCACTTGAGATGGTATTTGCTGAAGAAAACATACCATTTTTCGTGCCGCCATTAAAGCTGTGCACAGATAATGCCGCTATGATTGGGGCTGCAGCAACACCTATGTTTGAAGCCGGTATTCGAGGCAATTTATCAATGAACGGTCGCCCTGGAATGGAGTTAAAATCCTGGGTATAACTTTTTCTGGGTGTCACGAAATCGGAAGGGAGTTAATAAAGGATGTTTGCCTAAAATCATCGCAACCTTGCGATAATGGCTAACTACCTGCATTATGTCGCTGCCGCTGCGTTAGCACTACGCTTTCGCTTGCAGGCCAAGCACAAAACCGATTTCGGACTGAGGCATAATTGATTATAGAAAAAGAGGTGTTTTAGATTTGATTCTAAAATACCTCTTTTTGCTTTTGTGAAAAAATTGTTGAGAAAATAGTGTCTATAAGAAAATTTGAATCCGATTAGTTGACAAATTTTTCAGAAAATTATCCACAGGTAAGGTAGAAATAAAACAGCGAACATCCGTACTTATGCACAAAATGTTGATAACTTGTGCATAACTTGTGATTATTCAATATATAGTAGCCTATTTTGCACAAAATAATGTGAATAAAATATTTTTGAATTGTGGACAATGTGGAAAAGTCTGTTGATATGTTGGTATTACTAGATTTATAGTGTGTATAAAGTTGTGGGCATTTTTTGTCGAAAAATAGCACTTGACCAATATATATGAAAAAACAACGCGAGTAAAGTAAAAAGCCATGCGACAAGGCACATGGCTTTATAAGTTTTATCCCACCTCAAGAGGGATGTTATAAAATAATATTTTCAAGTTCTTCACTTAGCTCGAGCCATTCCATTTCGAATAACTCATACTGTTCCTTAGCAGTTGATAATTCCTCTTGAAGTTGTGTAATTTTTTCGTGGTCTGTGAATATCTCAGGATCGCAAAGAGCTTCTTCTAAGCGAGCTATTTCAAGATTTACTTGCTGCATTTTTCCTTCTAGTTCCTCAAGCGTGCGTCTAATTTGGCGCTCCCGTTTTTTAGCCTCTTTATCAATTTTAGAGGTAGAGATCTTCTCGGATACATCAGCTTGTACTTGCGGTTGGGCGGCAGCCTTCATTTGTGCTATTTCCAGTAGTTCTTGTTTCTTTTCAAGATAATAATCATAGTCACCTAAGTACTCAAAGGAACCATCACCGGATAGTTCAATTACTTTAGTAGTGATTCGATTGATGAAATACCGGTCATGCGATACAAATAAGAGCGTTCCAGGATAATCGATCAGTGCATTTTCTAGTATCTCTTTACTATCTAAGTCTAAGTGATTGGTAGGCTCATCAAGAATTAAGAAATTTGCCTTTTGCATCATCAACTTAGCTAATGCAAGTCTAGCCTTTTCTCCACCAGATAAAGATGACACAATTTTATCTACATCATCTCCACTGAATAAGAAACGGCCTAGCACCGTGCGAATATCTTTTTCATTCATTAAAGGCCATTCATCCCATAGCTCTTTTAGCACACTTTTATTGCTCGATAGCTTGGCCTGCTCCTGATCGTAATAACCAATTTGAACATTTGTACCATAGCGAATTTCTCCAGAGAGTGGTAGTAAATCTTTGACGATGGTTTTTAATAAAGTTGATTTACCAACACCATTAGGTCCAACAAGTGCAATACGGTCTTCTCGGAAAGTGCGCAATGTGATGCCGCTTGATATTTTCTTATCACGATAACCTATAGCTAAGTCATCAATAGATAATACATCGTTTCCACTTTGGCGCTCAATTGTAAAACCGAAGCTTGCTGATTTTTCATCACCATCAGGGGATTCCATCCATTCTGTTCGTTCTAGCATTTTACGACGACTTTGTGCCATTTTAGTAGTAGAAGCACGAGCAATGTTTTTTTGAATAAATTCCTCAAGCTTGGCCTTTTCATCTTGCTGACGTTCATAAAGCTTCAAATCACGCTCATAGTTTTTCGCTTTTTCATCTAAATAGGCACTATAATTGCCGGTATATTTTGTGACGCGATGACGAGAGACTTCGTAGACAATAGAAACAACCTGGTCTAAGAAGTAGCGGTCATGGGAAACAATTAGGATAGCCCCTTCATAGCCTTTTAAATATGATTCCAACCAAGAGAGGGTATCAATATCTAAATGGTTAGTAGGCTCATCGAGTATTAATAGATCAGGTTTACTTAACAGAAGCTTAGCAAGCGCTAGCCGAGTCCGTTGTCCCCCTGAGAGTGAGCTAATTGGCTTTTCGTAATCATTAGGATAGAACTGCATGCCATGAAGCACAGAACGTGTATCAGATTCATATTGATAGCCACCTGCATCCTTAAAATTATGCTGCAAATGATCGTATTCAGACATTATTTTTGCATATAAAGTAGGATTTTCATAAACAGCAGGGTCGGCCATTTGTTGTTCTAATGATCGGATTGCCTGTTCCTGGGTAATAAGCGGTTCAAAAATTGTCATCATTTCATCCCAAATCGACAATGTTGAGTTTAATCCAGCATGCTGCTCTAAATACCCAATTTGTATACCTTTAGGGATAATAATATCGCCAGAGTCATAGGACATTTGACCAGCGATTATTTTAAGTAAAGTGGACTTACCAGCACCATTACGACCTACTAATGCAACGCGGTCACGATGTTGAACCTCTAATTTTACGCCACATAAAATTTCATCTGCAATAAAGGATTTATATAGTTGATTGACCTGTAAAACAATCATTCTTGACACCTCAATTCTACCTTAGTGTAATAGATGTGCGATTGCCTTGCAATGTCGATGCTTTACTTATTTCAAGCTGTCATGTAAGATTGAAACGATTTCTCTTTAGTTAGTGGCGTAAAAGCGCCATTAACTAAAGAGAAATCCTCCAGTGAATAGTATAAACTTAGAAATATTAAGCATGTATCATAAATGGTTCATCACCAAAAGTTGTGGATGACTTATGTTAAAACGTCTATAAATAGTTGATTCCCGTTCCGACTGGGCAACTCCTCGGGGATCAGCGATAGAGGAACGAAGGCTAAAAGCATCACATCCTGTCATAACGCCTCCGTGACCAACATCGTGTTGGACCGAGACCTTGCAGCGCAGTGAATTTTTTCTGTGTGAAAGCGTAGTGTTAACGCAGCGGCAGCAACGAATGTTTTCTGTAGCGAAAGCGAAGCGTCAGCAACAAATGTTTTGCCTGTGCGAAAGCGAAGCGTCAGCAACAAATGTTTTGCCTGTGCGAAAGCGAAGCGTCAGCTGCAAAGCGCCCCTCGGAACGGAAATAAACCACACGTTTTGGTGATGATCCTTATAAAGAGAATTTGATACATTATAAGGAGGAAAAAGTTTGAAACAAGAATTAAAAATTCCACAAGCCACTACGAAAAGACTTCCTCTTTACTATCGATTTATCCAAAACTTTGCACAAGAAGGCATGGAACGTATTTCGTCGAAGGAACTGAGTGAAGCAATGAAAATTGATTCTGCAACTATTCGCCGTGATTTTTCTTATTTCGGTGCTCTTGGGAAAAAGGGATATGGCTATGATGTGCAGCATCTCTTAAAATTCTTTAGTCAAACGCTCGATCAACATGAAGCCACAAAAGTAGCGTTAATTGGTGTAGGGAACTTAGGTAGTGCTTTATTAAAATATAATTTCCAAAAAAATCATAATACCCATATCGTTGTGGCATTTGACTCAAAGGCCCCGAAGGAAGGGAAGATGATTAGCAATATTCCTGTTTTTCATCCTGATTTATTGGAAGAAAAGTATGCAGAATATGGAGCGGAGCTTGCAATTTTAACAGTTTCACCACGCTCTGCACAGAAAATGGCTGATAGATTAGCAGTGATGAACGCAAAAGGAATTTTAAACTTTACGCCAGAGCGTATTACTGTACCTGATAAAATGCAACTTTTAACAATCGATTTGTCAGTAGAATTACAGGCACTCATTTATTTAATTCGTAATCAGGAAGAGTGATAATTGTACATAATTTAACTTCTTTCAGTGAATGTTATTTGTACCGAATATGAGATAAAATGTGAGAATGACGAAAAACTTTCACATATTATTAGTTAGCAAAATGGCGAAATATGCGTTAAAATGATGGATATAAAGAGGAGGTGGCTGTAATGGGTCCAATAGGTCCAATGAGCCTCATTATTATCGGAATTGTCGCATTACTAATTTTTGGTCCTAAGAAGTTACCAGAGCTTGGTAAAGCATTTGGTTCAACATTACGTGAATTCAAAAATGCTACAAAAGGATTAGCCGACGAAGATGATGATGACAAGAAGAAGAAAGAACTAGATAAGTAAAGTTAGGATGTTTGAGGAATGAATCCAAAAGATCTAACTGTCATTGAACATATAGAAGAATTAAGAAAACGGCTTTTCATTGTTGCCGTTTTCTTTGTTCTTGCTATGGTTGCTGGCTTTTTTGTTGCAAAGCCGCTTGTTAAATACCTTCAAAGTACTGGAGCGAATTACAATATAGAACTCCATGCATTTGATGTAGTAACACCACTGGCAATTTATATCCAAGTTATTTTTTTAATATCGTTTATCCTATCTTCGCCGGTATTGATGTACCAATTGTGGGCTTTTATTAGCCCGGGACTTAGGGACGTAGAACGAAAAGCAACCTTAAGCTATATACCGTATTCATTTTTATTATTTTTAGCAGGATTGTCCTTTTCATATTTTTTACTATTCCCTTATGTCATAAAGTTTATGATGAATTTATCAAACGAATTGGAGATTCAACAAACGATTGGCATACATGAATATTTTTCGTTTTTATTTAAGCTTACAATACCCTTTGGTTTCCTTTTCCAATTGCCGATAGTAGTCTTGTTCTTTTCACGCATTGGAATTTTATCTCCTGAGCTACTAATTCGTATTCGTAAGTATTCATACTTTGGTTTATTTGTATGTGCTGCTTTAATCGCACCGCCTGAATTAGCTTCACACTTAATGGTTTCAGTACCGTTATTCATTCTTTATGAAATTAGTATTATGATTTCCCGTGTTGGCTATAAGAAATACTTAAAATCAGAAGAAATGCGAATGAAGGAAGAGCAAGAAGCTGAGCAAAAACGCCAGGTCGAAGAGGCACTTGAACAGCAACGACGTCAAATCGAAGAATTAAATCAATAATAATAGAAGCTCGATGCCAATTAGCAGCATCGAGCTTTTTCGTCGTTATAAATAGCTAGGCTCAACTAGAAATCAGCGGTATGCAAAAATTTCACTAATTTTTATTGCATTTTTTCTAGTTGTTCAAGAAACTTTTGCAGTGGTTCAGCATACAATTGTACAAGCGTCACAAAACCATTCAGCATGACGTGGGCGATAATGGACGTCCAAATGCGTTTTGTTTTGTGGTATAAGAAGGCAAAAATCAATCCGCAAATTGTATAAAGCAAGATGTGTGAGAAGTCCATATGAATAAGAGCAAAGAAAATGGCGCTTACTATACCGGCAATCCAGAAATTAGTTGTTTGGACAAGCGATCCGAAAATAACACGACGGAAGACAAACTCTTCTAATATTGGTCCAAAAACAACAATCGCTAATATCGCAATAGGGGCACCTTTTGCAATAGCTACAATATCAGCTGTATTTTGCGAGCCACCTTGGATACCGAATATAGCCATTTCGATAGCTGCGCCAATCATTTGGCCGAAGAAAACTAAGAAGAAACCGATAATTCCCCACATAATTGACAGTGGTATAGTCTCTTTCTTCCCTTTATAAATATCCCAAAACGCTTTATCGCGGGATGTAAGGATTAAGCTTAAAATTAACGCAATGGCAAAGCTAAGTGCAATATACCAGCCTTGAGTAAGGGGAGCAGCTTGCCCACTAGGTAAACCAGTTGTACTCATAACAAGCTTGTGAAACGGTTTTGCCAGTAAGATCCCCGAAATTTGCATGAGGATATAGATCAGTAAAACATAAAGAGCTGTTTTTTTATGTTTATTTATTTTTTGAGAATTGTTCACAGTCAAAATCCTTTCCATTCATTATGCTACCTTTCTATTGTAGAGGAATATGGAAAGAAAACAAAATTTTTCGAAGTTCTGACTTGCAAAAAAAAGTGTGATTGATTATCATAATAATTGTATTAGCACTCGACTAGATAGAGTGCTAATAAACTTTCAAGTATATAATTAATTATAGGAGGTTGTTTCACTTGTTAAGACCACTAGGAGATCGTATTGTAATCGAACTAATCGAGGTAGAAGAAAAATCTGCATTCGGTATTGTACTGCCAGACTCTGCAAAAGAAAAACCGCAAGAAGGTAAAGTTGTAGCAGTTGGGACGGGTCGCATTTTAGAGAACGGGCAACGTGTAGAGCTTGACGTAAAAGTTGACGACCGCATTATTTTCTCTAAATACTCTGGTACAGAAGTTAAATATGAAGGTAATGAATACCTAATTTTACGCGAAAGCGATATTCTTGCAATTATTGAATAAATTAAAACTTTTAAAGATTCATCACATTTTATAAGTTGATTGAAGTGGAGGCTGGGCGACTCCTAGGGGATCAGCTATATAGATTTTAGACCCCGGTGCGAGCAACACGAGTGAAGTGTGCCCAGTCGGAACGAAAATCAACCATACACGTTTTAGTGATAATCCCTTTGAAAGTAAATGCCTAGTAATTGTCACAGATAGATGGCAATGACTGTATGGCGAAAATTTCTTATAAATATATTGATGAAGCTTAACGAATATTCCATTTCAGGAGGGTAAATTCAAATGGCAAAAGATATTAAATTCTCAGAAGACGCTCGTTCATTAATGTTACAAGGTGTAGATAAATTAGCAAACGCAGTAAAAATTACATTAGGGCCTAAAGGTCGTAACGTAGTTTTAGAAAAAAAATTCGGTTCACCACTTATTACAAACGATGGTGTAACAATTGCAAAAGAAATCGAGTTAGAAAACCCATTCGAAAACATGGGGGCAAAATTAGTAGCAGAAGTTGCTTCTAAAACAAATGAAATCGCTGGTGACGGTACAACAACTGCAACAGTATTAGCACAAGCAATTATTCGTGAAGGCTTGAAAAACGTTACAGCTGGTGCAAACCCTGTAGGCATTCGTAAAGGGATCGATAAAGCAGTTGCAGCAGCCCTTACAGAATTACACGCTATTTCTCGTCCAGTTAGCAACAAAGAAGAAATCGCACAAGTTGCGGCAATCTCTGCTGCTGATGATGAAGTAGGACAATTAATTGCAGAAGCAATGGAACGTGTGGGTAACGATGGTGTTATCACAATTGAAGAATCTAAAGGCTTCACAACAGAGCTTGATGTAGTTGAAGGTATGCAATTCGACCGTGGTTATGCATCACACTACATGGTAACAGATACAGATAAAATGGAAGCGGTATTAGATAACCCATACATTTTAATTACTGATAAAAAAATTACAAACATTCAAGAAGTATTACCATTATTGGAACAAGTGGTACAACAAGGTCGTCCACTATTAATCATCGCTGAAGATGTTGAAGGTGAAGCTCTTGCAACACTTGTAGTGAACAAGCTTCGTGGTACATTCAATGCTGTAGCGGTTAAAGCGCCAGGATTTGGTGACCGTCGTAAAGCAATGCTTGAAGATATCGCAATTTTAACAGGTGGTCAAGTAATTACAGAAGAATTAGGCTTAGACCTTAAATCAGCTGATATTACATCACTTGGTCGCGCTGCGAAAGTTGTTGTTACAAAAGACAATACAACAATCGTAGAAGGTGTTGGCGGTGCAGATGCAATCGAAGGCCGTATTGGTCAAATCCGTGCTCAGCTTGCTGAAACAACTTCAGAATTCGATAAAGAAAAACTACAAGAACGCCTTGCAAAATTAGCAGGTGGTGTAGCAGTAATCAAAGTTGGTGCTGCAACAGAAACAGAACTAAAAGAACGCAAACTACGCATTGAAGATGCTCTGAACTCAACTCGTGCAGCAGTTGAAGAAGGTATCGTATCAGGTGGTGGTACGGCACTTCTTAACGTATATGCAGCAGTTGAAAAAGTGGCAGATGCAGAAGAAGGCGACGTAGCAACTGGTGTGAAAATTGTTCTACGTGCTTTAGAAGAACCAGTCCGTCAAATCGCAAACAACGCTGGTCTTGAAGGCTCAATTATTGTGGATCGCCTAAAACGCGAAGAAATCGGTGTAGGCTTCAACGCTGCAACAGGCGAATGGGTAAACATGATTGAAGCGGGCGTAGTAGACCCAGCGAAAGTAACTCGCTCAGCTCTACAAAACGCAGCATCTGTAGCAGCTCTATTCTTAACAACAGAAGCAGTTGTAGCAGACATCCCAGAAGCAGCTCCGGCAATGCCAGATATGTCTGGTATGGGCGGCATGCCAGGAATGATGTAATCAACGGCTCTAACCAAAAAAATCACTTCTCCATTTGAGAAGTGATTTTTTTATGTTTAGCGAATATTTTTTAGTAATTGATGGTAAAATATGGACAACTGCTGATAAAAACAGTAAAATCGCTGATAAACCTCCGACAATCGCTGATAAAAAGCCTGTTAGCAGCGAAACTTTATAGTTTAGCGGCGTTCTTTGCGTGGTTGGCGGCGCAATTCTATGGTTTAGCGGCGTTCATTACTTAGTTGGCGGCGAAACTCAAAGTTTTAGCGGTGAATTCCAACATAAGCTGTGAAATTTAGGGAAACTAAAATCAAGGTTGAAAAACTTTGTATAGAATTTTACACAATATTAAGGACTTGACTATAAAAACAGCGCAATCGCTGATAAACCCCCGACAATCGCTGATAAAAAGCTTGTTAGCAGCGAAACTTTATAGTTTAGCGGCGTTCTTTGCGTGGTTGGCGGCGAAACTCAAAGTTTTAGTGGCGAATTCCAATGCGAGCTGTAAAACTCAGGAAAACTAAAATCAGGGTTGAAAAACTTTGTATAGAATTTTACACAATATTAAGGACTTGACTATAAAAACAGCACAATCGCTGATAAACCTTCAATAATCGCTGATAAACCCCCAACAATCGCTGATAAACCTTCAATAATCGCTGATAAACCCCCAACAATCGCTGATAAACCTTCAACAATCGCTGATAAACTTCCAACAACTGCTGATAAAGATACAAACCTGCTAAAAAAAAATCCGAAAAGTAGCTTAAAGTTATTCTTTTTGCTTCAGCCTAAAATCAGGGGAAATATAAGAGATTAGAGCATAATCTATTTCTTCTCCTGCTTGAGTTGATAATTGTACAAGTAAAGATTCTTCGGTATTTGAGGGATGTATAGCGCTTGTTTTTATAGTAATCACTTGAACACCGGTTCTTCTCGGGTTTCCAACAATGACCACCTGATTCCCCAATGTATAAACTGCTGTAATATCAGTTTGGAACGCGACAATATATAAATCTAAATCCGTTTTATTTTGAAACATTGGAATCGTGAATCCCATATTTTGTTCAAAGTCGTACCATTCAGAGAGAGCAATATCGTAATTCGTAAATAGTCGATGCAGTGCATAATGAATTCTAGTTGGAACATAGCTCCACCGACCGATTGAGCTATGCCAATATTTTTCATAAGCCGGTCTCTTGTAGCCAGGATTATTGACGATCACTTCATACGGAATTGTATTGCCATTCTCTATCACCTGTGAAAGTGTAACAAATTTTGATGGGGGAGATAATTCTGGAAAAGGAGGATCAGCAATTGTTTGGGGTTTTATCGGCTCAAGGCTTTTTAAACGATTTTCTAGACCTTTTATTTGGGCTTTAAGTCCATTTGATCTACTCGATTCTTTTGCATCGAAAGAAGCTACAATGCTCAAATTAATTAATATTAGGCTAATCATACATAAAGTTATTTTTTTTACGTTAAACATAGTTGCACCTCTCCTATACTTTGCTCATTAAATGAGCGAATATGTAGGATGGCTGAAAATTTTATAGTCATGTTTTCACTTCCTGCCCTATTAAACAATAAAAAGGCAATCCATTTGTTCGTATTTGAACTTCTGGATAGCCTTTTTTGCTACAGTCATTCTCTTGGACTTCCAATATGCAAATCTACATGCCTGGTAGGTTAAAGCCTGGTAAACCTGGTAAGCCAGGATATTGTCCGCCTGGGAATGGCATCGGACGTGGTGGATATGGTTGTGGCGGATATGGCATCGGACGTGGTGGGTATGGTTGTGGTGGATATGGCTGCGGAGGACGTGGTGGGTATGGTTGTGGTGGATATGGCTGCGGAGGACGTGGTGGGTATGGTTGTGGCGGATATGGCTGCGGAGGACGTGGTGGATATGGTTGTGGTGGGCGTGGTTGCGGAGGACGTGGTGGATATGGTTGTGGTGGGCGTGGTTGCGGAGGACGTGGTGGATATGGTTGTGGTGGACGTGGCTGCGGAGGTTGTGTCGGATACGGTGATGGGTTTAAAGATGGATATGGGCTACCAGAAGGCATAGTAGGGTGAAACGGAATGTTAACATCAAGATCTTCGGGATTAAATCCAGGATTGATCAATGAAACACACCTTTCTTCGTTTTTTTCTAACATATGCCTACTATTAGGATTGTCATAGGCATTAAACTAGAAGAATGATCGATATAGTATAGTTGTTAAAATAGAAAATGTTATAAAATATATCAAATTTAATTATAATAGAAGAAAATAGTATTAAAGGATGTTTATATAAATGCCTATTATAAAAATCAAGAAAATAAAAGTACAAAATTTACGAAATGTACGTCATGGTGAAATTATATTAGCGGTAAATTTCGAGACATTCCTTAAGCCAAATGTTGTAGGTTTATACGGACAGAACGGTTCTGGAAAAACAACTATTGTTGATGCATTCGGCTTGTTAAAGGCACTTATCTCCGGTTGGATGGCTGAAATTAAATTACCATCTCAGGAAAAGAAATTAATTATGGCAGGGGAGGATACGGCAAGTATTGAGTTCGAGTTTCTAGTAGAAAATCAATTCGGCACATTTTTTCTCAATTATTATGTAGAGTTACAAGAAGATGGAAACAGACTGTACACAACGCTTGAACGTGTAGCTTACAGAGAAAACGAGAAAGGGAAGCGTTCAAAGATTTTAATTAATGTTACAGAGAAAGACATACAACTACGTAAAGTATATCTGTCTGATATGAATGAAAAAATGCGTATCCAATTACTAGTCATTCATCAATTGTCTAAAAAACAATATATGTCCTTTGTCTTTCACAAAGATTTAAAGCCGTTATTAGAGGATAGGTTGTCGGAGTTAGAAATGCAATTGCTTCATAATTTAGCAATAGATTTTAATCGTGATTTACATGTTGTTAACAATCAAAATATCGCACCATTATTTGAAGAGCGCAGTATGCCTTTTAGCATCCATCTCGAAAAAACTCGTGGTTCTATCCCTTACAATTTGAAGGGGCCAGCATTATTGCCAGAGGACGCATTTTACGTGTTATGTGAAGTAATAGAGCAAAGTAATCAAGTATTATCAGCGATTATTCCAGGTCTCTCTATAAAGATTAATGTACTTACAAAACAAACTATGGATAATGGGGAAAAAGGAATACGTTTTGAATTTTTATCGCAACGAGGGGAGCGCGAATTACCGTTAAGGACAGAGTCAGAAGGGATTTTGAAAATTATATCTGTACTCAGTGTGCTCATTGGGGTTTATAATAACCCAAATGCTTGTGTCGTAATAGATGAATTAGATTCTGGTGTTTTTGAATATTTGTTAGGCGAGTTGTTAACAGTGATTGATGAGGGCGGAAAAGGTCAACTTATTTTTACATCTCATAATTTACGTGTGTTAGAGGTGCTAGCTATTAAAAACTTATGGTTTACGACAACGAATGAGGATCGTCGTTATATACAGCTAAAGGGTATTAAAGAGGTAAATAATGCTCGAGATGTTTATTTACGTGCGATTCAGTTGGGCGGACAGGATGAAGATGTTTATAAAGAAACAAAGACATTTAAAATTAAGCGTGCCTTTAGAAAAGCGGGTGTCCAGCGTGACTAAAAAAGTTCTTTTAATTATTGTGGAAGGGCAAACGGAGCAAATTATTTTAGAGGATTTTCTAGATGAACATTTTGCAAATTCAACGATTCGCTTCGATGTACAACGGGAAGATATTTTAACGAAATGGGATGCTAATAAACGGATACCTAATATTAAAAATAGTGTGACACGAGTGATTCAGAACTATTTGGAGAAGTATAAGTTTTTAGCGAAGGATTTAACCGCTGTCGTTCATATTACTGATGCAGACGGTTGTTTCATAGCCCCTGAATTTGTCAGGGTGAAGGGAGATATTGAGCAAAATTTATTCTATACAGAAGATGCAATATTAGTGAAATCAGAGAAGCGTAAGGAACAAATCGAACAACGAAATGAAATGAAGGCGAATAATGCTAAAATCCTAATGGCAAATGATCATTTTAGCATTCATCGATTAAGAATACCGTATCAGCTATTCTATTTTTCTACAAACTTAGAGCATGTACTATGGAATGAGCGTAATGAAATAGCGACGGAAAAGGTGCAAAAGGCCGATGAATTTATGGAAAGTTTATCGAGCTCCATAGAAGAGTTTTTAAAAGAATATCTCCCAGTTAACCCAGAGCTACCGTATAAAGATAAAATGAAAATGAGTTGGTCATTTTTAATGGAGGGCTGTAATTCGTTACAACGCGGAACAAATGTACCGTTATTATTTGAAATGATTAAATCGGATATACAATAAAGTGAGAGTTGATCAGTAGTGAAAAATGAAGCATCAGCAACGACAAATATAGAGGAAGCGGTTAGACGCTTGCTCACTAAAAAAGGTCCTTTCGTTAGAATAAGCGATGGATCTTTTTTCGTTTTAGGGAATCTATTCTTACTGAGTAATGACATCTTTTCATTTCCTAATTCATAAGCTTTACAGGTGTGATTTTATCAAGCAAGAAGGAGGCATTGATATTCAAATACATGTTGTACGGGCAGGGGAGTCCTTATGGGGTATTGCGCAGGCATATGGGACAACAGTTCAAAATATTGTAGATGCCAATCAAATTCCTGAACCAAATCGATTAGTTATAGGGCAAGCTCTTGTAATACCGATTGTCGGAAATTTCTATTATGTGCAGGCAGGAGATAGTCTATATTCGATCGGCCAACGCTTTGGCATTAATTATTTAACACTTGCTCAGGTGAACAATATTAATCCGAATCAACCGTTATCGATTGGTATGCGACTTTATATTCCACCTCAACCAAAAACAAGAGCTGAAACATTGGCATATTTAGAGCCGAGAGGGACATTCGTTAGTGAGGCATTACTAAGTCAAGCAAGAGAAGCGGGTCCATTTTTAACTTATCTAGCTTTATTTAGCTATGAGGCAAGACGAGATGGAACGCTTAAGGTGCCACCGAGTCAAGGTGTGGCACAAATTGCAAATGATACAGGTGCTTCTCTAGCAATGGTTATCTCGAATTTGGAGAATTTTAGTTTTAGCGGCGATTTAGCGAGAGATATTTTTCAAAGTACAGCCGTACAGGATTTGCTCTTTAATAATATTCTTGAAGAGGCAAAGCGTTTAGGAACTGTTAAAGATATTCATTTTGATTTTGAGAATTTGCCGGGCGATCAACGACAGGCGTATAACAATTTTTTAAGGAGAGCAGTGAGTCGATTCCATCCACAGGGATATACCGTATCGACAGCGCTAGCTCCGAAAACAAGTGCTAGTGAGCGGGGTCCGTGGACGGAGGGGCATGATTATAAAGCACATGGAGAAATAGTGGATTTTGTTATGTTAATGACATATGAATGGGGCTATTCTGCAGGGCCCCCTATGGCAGTATCGCCACTTCCAGAGGTAGAAGCGGTTGTTAAATATGCAGTAAGTGAGATACCTCGGAACAAAATTATACTTGGACAGAATTTATATGGGTATAACTGGACATTGCCTTTTGTGCAGGGGGGACCTAATGCAGAAGCAGTTAGTCCGCAAAGAGCAATCGAGATTGCTAAGAAATATAATGCTGCTATTCAGTTTGATTTGAGATCTCAAGCACCGTTCTTTGAATACTACGATGAGCAAGGTAAAGCACATGTGGTATGGTTTGAAGATGCCAGATCCATTCAAGCGAAGTTCGATTTAATCAAACGGTACAGACTCCGAGGGGTAGGCTATTGGAAGTTAGGTCTACCATTCCCTCAAAATTGGTTATTAATTGGGTCCAATTTTGATGTAGTCAAGAAATGAGGATTTTTAGGGAGCAACCAAGCAATTTTGCCTTGGCGTAATTGTAGCTGTCGCTTTGCTTTCGCACAGAAAACATTGCTGAATGAAGATAAAATAGCTCTATGTCTATTCTATTTTCCAATAAAATTAAATAATCTGAAAATGTCATATCCATTTATGGTAATCTATACTATAATTATGGTAAATGATAATCTAGGAGGGATATTTTGGGTAAAATTAAAAAGTTAGGTATCATATTAACGTCTACTGCATTTTCTGTTAGTGTACTTTCGCCAATGGCACAAGCTTCAGCAAATGTAAAAGAACCACAAGAGAGAGTTGCAATTCAAGTTTCTTCAACAGAAACAAAAGTAACAAAAAGTATGCTTATTAAGCAATTGAATACAATATTCCCAGACAAATTCAATTTTGTAACAGAGAAAGATTTTTCAATGGGGGAAGCGCATTACTTTAATGATGACAAAACGATACGCTATGAATTGAACTTTAATAAAACAATCAATGGCAAAGACGTTTATGGTGATTTTACTTTTAAAGGCGAAGATTTGGAATTGGAAAATTTCTCCTATCAGCCTGTCAATATAGCGGAAGCATTGTACCCGGTGAAATATTCAGAGGGTGAAGCAAAGAAAGTTGCCCAAGACTTCCTAAAGAAATTGCCGAGCACTGCGAATTACAAGCTTCGTGAAGACCATAGATATGATGATTTTGGTTTTAGTAGACCTCTATCTGAACCAATTTCGTATTCATTTATGTACTCGCCTACACACAATGGTGTATTACTTAGTAATGAGTTTATCCATATTACAGTTTTAGCAAATGGTGAAGTTACAAGTATGTATCGTAATGCTGGGCCAACTAGCAAGGCTACTTTTGATAACTTAGATCAGAAAAAGAATGAGTCAGAAATCCTTGCACAGGTTCGTGAAAAACTGTCAGTTGACTTACGTTATATAGTTGACTATAACTATCAAACAGGCGAAGCGATTGCTAAGCTTGTGTATATGCCACCAACAAGCTTTAATGGTGTACATGCAATAAATGGGCAGTGGCAAACAATGAATGGTTTCACTTCTCAAGTACCGAAGACAAAAGGTGTAGAAAAACTTGCAGCGCAACCACTTGCACCTAAGAAAAATGGTATTACATTAGCAGAAGTTGAAGAGTTAGCTAAGTCTATTTTAAAAGTTGATACAGACAAAGCCAAGCTACAAATTCATTCGGTTAATGAAAGAGAAAATGAAAATGGCGAAACAATCTATTATGTGAATTATATGTATGATCTCGGTAATTACGGCACAGGTAGTTCACTTGAAGTGAACAAAGCAACAGGTGAAATTATAAACTACTGGAATACAAGTAGAGAATTCATGCAGACAGATGATAAAGTAGAACCAATTTCAAAAGAGGCTGCGTTAGCAAAAGCGATAGACTACTTAAAAGAGTGGTCTCCGTCATATATTCATAATTATTCAAAACCACTAGAAGATGCAATATATGATAAAGACAACAAACAGTATTACTTCTCTTTCCCACGTATTGTCAATGGCATTGCCGTAGCAGGGGATGAAATTTCCGTAGGTATCAGTGCTGATGGGAAATTAAGTTCTTTAAATGTTAATTATCGCAAGATTGATAATTGGCCGTCTGTAAACAAAGCTATTCCTGCTGATAAAGCAAAAGCAACATTTAATGAGGGGCTGAAATTGGAGCTACAGTATGCAAAACAGGATGGCGAGGATAATCACCACTATGATTTAGTATACGCTCCGGTTTATAATGGAATTTTGTTCAATAGTATTGATGCAACAACGGGTGAATGGCTTCAAAAAGTTGGTGATACGAAAGAAAAACCTGCCATTTCGCATCCAACAGCTGGAGGAGAATTAACTTATTTATTACACCAAAATGTGTTAGAGGTTAAAGACCCAGCAAACTTTAATGCTGATACAGCCGTAACAAGAGGAGAAGCTTTGAAAATTTTAGTTAAATCATTATCATACGGATATGATTTCAATCCGTATGTAGAAGACAACGTTAAGCAATCCTTCAAAAACATTGACAAAAAGCACCCATTATACGGAATCGTTGAACAAGCTGTAAGAATGGGCATTTTACAACCGGCGGATCAATTTGCAGTAGATACAGCATTGACTCGTCAAGAGCTTGCCGAATGGTTAGTTCGTGTACTAAATTTAGAGAGTGCTGCTAAGCATAGTGACATTTACAAATTAAACTTTACGGATGCAAGCTCAATTGACCCAGCGTACGCAGGTTATGTTGCTTTAGCGAGTGCAATGGGACTAATTGATGGACAGCAAAATAAATTCAATGCTACTGAGAAAGTGACGTATGCAGATTTGGCGGTATCTACAGTTCGTCTAGCAAAGGCTGCCTTTGAACAAAACGGCAGCGGTCGTCATTTCTATTAATAATCGATAATTTATACATGAAAGGGCATCCCCTAATTTTAGGGGGATGCTTTTTTGTGATTACAGTAAAAAGGATTGCTGATTAGCATCTTATATGTTATTATTATCTCGAATTAAAGATAATTGAATTCGAAGTAAATAGAAAGAGGGAGTCGTATGAAGGAAGACAATCGTAATTTAAAAGCTTTTACGGTCTTGTTCCGAGCATATCAAACGATTCAAGATGCAACTAAGAGAGATTTACTTCAATACGATTTAAATCAAACTGAATTTTCGGTACTTGAGTTTTTATATCATCACGGTGAGCAACCAATCCAAGTAATTGGCAAGAAAATTTTAATTGCAAGTAGTAGTATTACGTATGTTATTGATAAGCTCGAACAAAAAGATTTTGTCTATCGACGTGCTTGTCCAAGGGATCGTCGTGTCACATATGTTTTATTAACATGCGAAGGACAAGCGTTGATGGAAGAAATATTTCCGAAGCATGAACAAAAAATTAACGAGATTTTTGATGTATTAGATCAACAGGAGATGGACACAATGACCCTGTCTTTGAAAAAGGTTGGTTTGAACGCAGTTAATAAATAAAAAACTTTATGTAATATCTCGAAATCGAGATAAATAGGAGGGACATAAAATGAATCATTTAAAAGGAATTCACCACGTTACCGCTATTACAAGTAGTGCGGAAGAGAATTATAAATTTTTTACTTATGTATTAGGGATGCGATTAGTGAAAAAAACGGTTAATCAGGATGATATCCAAACATATCATTTATTTTTTGCAGATGATAAAGGTAGCGCAGGCACGGATATGACATTTTTTGATTTTCCAAACATTCCAAAAGGTGTGCATGGAACAAATGAAATTTCTAAAACTTCATTCCGCGTGCCAACAGATGCGGCATTGGACTATTGGGTAAAACGTTTCGATCGATTAAATGTTAAACATGCAGGTATTAAAGAGCAATTTGGCAAGAAAACTTTATCATTCGTCGATTTTGACGATCAGCAATATCAACTTATTTCTGATGAAAACAATACAGGTGTTTCATCAGGCACTCCATGGCAAGATGGACCGATTCCTCTTGAATATGCAATTACAGGCTTAGGTCCGGTTTTTGTAAGAGTTGCTAATTTTAAATATTTTAAAGAGATGCTAGAAAAAGTGATGCTCTTTACAGAAATCGATGAAGAAGGGGATTTCCATCTGTTTGAGGTTGGTGAAGGTGGAAACGGTGCACAAATTGTTGTAGAGCTTAACACAGTTCTACCGGTAGCTCGTCAAGGCTTTGGTACAGTACATCATGCTGCATTCCGCGTAGAGGATCGAACTGTACTAAATGAATGGACTGAACGATTTGAAAGCTTTGGCTTCCATACTTCAGGTTACGTAAATCGTCACTTCTTTGAATCACTTTATGCACGGGTAGCACCCCAAATTTTATTTGAGTTAGCTACTGATGGCCCAGGGTTTATGAGTGATGAGCCTTATGAAACTTTAGGTGAAAAATTGTCGTTGCCACCATTTTTAGAGCCAAAGCGTGCACAAATTGAAGAACTTGTCCGTCCAATTGACACTGTAAGAAGTACGATTACGTTCGATAAAGAATATGAGTAAAACTTTTTATCCCATTCAGCAGAGTAACTCAAGCCTCTGCTGAATGAAAATTACATATGAGTGGAGGTCAGTTAGATGGAATTTTCAAAGCTAATAGATAAGCGTCGCTCTGCGAATAACTTTATAGAGGATATCAAGATGAGCGAAGAAGATATACGTCCCATTTTGGAAGATGTTAAGCTTGCTCCTTCCGCCTTTAATTTACAACATACTAACTATATCGTTGTATTAGATGAAGAAAAAAAAGAAAAAGTACGAGAAGCAGCATACGGGCAATATAAAGTACATTCAGCCTCAGCGGTTATCCTTGTATTAGGAGATAAAGAAGCCTATAAAAATACGGCTAACCTTAATCAAGGGATGGTAGACTTAGGCATTATTAATGCTTGTGAATTAGAAAATATCGTCAATGAAAACGCTAAATTTTATGAAGAACGAGGCCAGGAATTTATGAAGGAGGAAGCAATTCGTAACGCTTCACTTTCAGCTATGTTATTTATGCTGGCGGCCAAAAATCGTGGATGGGATACATGTCCAATGATCGGCTTTGATCAGCAACAAATGAGAGCTCTTTTTAATATTCCAGAAACACATGAGATTGCACTAATGATTACTATAGGTAAAGAAAAAGAAAGTAGTCGCCGTTTGCGTGGTTACCGTAAACCGGTTGAGGAATTTGCAACCTATTATTAGGGCGGTATAAAATAAAACTGTCTACAAATAATAAAATTAATGCACATTTAGGAGGAATATTGTGAAAGTAGTAGCAATCGTAGGTAGTATCCGTAAAGAATCTTATAATATGCAATTAGCAAAATTTATCCAAAAGCGTTATACAGAGAAATTTGATCTTGAAATATTAAGTTTGAACGATTTACCAATGTATAATCAAGATATCGAAAATGAGGCACCACAGCCTGTACTTGATTTTAAAGCACAAGTAAAATCTGCAGATGCAGTTCTTTGGTTGACACCAGAATATAATGGTACAGTGCCAGGTGTTATGGTTAACGCCATCGATTGGTTATCTCGCGTTGATAAAGTAATGATTGGCAAGCCATCATTCATGATGGGGGCATCAATGGGTAACTTAGGTACTGTTAAAGCACAATTACATTTACGAGATATTTTATTTTCACCTGGAGTAAATTCACCATTACTTAGTGGTAATGACGTTTATATTGGAGCAGTACACACTAAATTTGATACAGAAGGCAATTTAACAGATGAAGGTACAATTAAATTCCTAGATGTAGTTATTGATAACTTCTTAAACTGGATGAAAAAATACGTTTAAAAATAAAAAAATGTCCCATAAGTATGCGATAAACTTATGGGACATTTTTTTGTTTGTTGGATTTAAAATAGAGCGGCGGATAGAAGAGCCAAGCGACTTATCGGAGTCATCGAGGAAGCTTTGCTCTGTGGGAAAGCGAAGCGTCAGCAACAAATGTTTTTTCTGTGCGAAAGCGAAGCGGCAGCAACAAATATTTTCTGTAGCGAAAGCGAAGCGGCAGCTACAAATGTTTTTTCTGTGCGAAAGCGAAGCGGCAGCAACAAATGTTTTCTGTAGCGAAAGCGAAGCGACAGCTACAAAGCGCCCAGCCGGAACGGAAATCAACCCCTCATTATGGTGATAAGCCTTTATCTAATCGGAATTATTTTTAATACTTTTTGAAGGCGGTATGCAAAAATGCCTGCAAATATAGCTAAAATAATATCCTTTGGCAAAGGAGGCATCATCCAAAGCCATGCCACTTTATAAGTGAAAGCATCAGGAGCACTAGCCCATAGCTTGTAGGCAAAGTACATCCAATTTGTTCCTAGTAAGTAATTAATGGCTGTTGCCACTAATGCAGCAACCACATAGCTTTTTTTCGTTCCACTACGTTCTACAATAAGCCCCGCGACAAATGCAGCTAATATGAAAGAAACAATGAAACCAAAAGTAGGGCTAATAATTTGACCAAACCCTCCGTTGAAACGAGCAAATACAGGTGCACCCGCTAACCCTATGCACATATAAACGGTACAAGCGAGTGCCCCTTTTCTACTACCAAGAATAAGTCCTGCTAAAATAGCAAAAAACGTTTGCATTGTGATAGGTACGCCACCAATCATCATGAAAGGTACAATAGACGTGATATTAGCTCCTATCATCATTAATGTTGAAAATAGTCCAATGTATGCAAGATCGACAGTTCTTAATTTGTGATGTGTATGTTCCGCAACTGTTGTCATTATTTCACCCCTAAAAGTAATGCTAATAGTAGTAGTGTAAAAAAATAAACACTTTGTGTCAACTTAATAAAATTAAATAGTTAACACAAAATGTTTATTTTGCTTAATTGTTAGTTATAGACTAACGTTTAAAGTATATGATGGAAATCATAATTAAAAACGAACTGCTGTCTAGTCGGAACGGGGATCAACCTTTCACTTTGCCAAAAGGCCATACTAGGCTTTAGCACTCACTCACAATACTTTGAATTAAAATAGCATAAATTAAGATACTGCTTTTAATCCTGCCACACCAATGATGATAGCGATGATACTAATAATTCGAGTCAGGTTTTTAGATTCTCCGAAGAATATAATATTCACAAGAACAGCACCAACTGTACCAATGCCAACCCAAACTACATAGGCAATGCTTAACTGTAAATAGTTAAAGGATGCATATAATAGCATAAAGGACATCCCAAAGCCGCCTAGATAGATTAATAAATTTCGTATATTTTTTTCCTGACTATAAAAGCGTAAACCTACAACACCGACAATTTCCGAAATTGCCGCTAATAAAACAAGTATCCAACCCATTATGCATTAGCTCCTTTCTCTTTAACATGATCTTTTGAAGGGTTATCAGCTAAATTAAGACCAATAACACCCAGTACTAAAATAAACATGAAAATTCCTTTAATAGCATTAAACTCACCTTCAAAAATAAAAATGTCCATTAATGTAGTACCAATTGTACCGACCCCAGCAAAAGTCGCGTAAACTGTTCCAGTAGGTAGGTTTTCACAAGCCTTCGATAAGAAGTGAAAATCCAATGCAATTAGGGCCACAATAATAGCCCAATGCCACCAAGAATCGGCAACATTAAAACCAAATATCCAAAACAATTCAAATAAACTAGTTAATCCAACATAAATCCAATCTTTTTGCATAGTTAAATTCCTTCCTATTATTATGACTGACATTCAGTCATTTTTAGTATAAAAGAGAACGTCACTTATGCGTGACGTAAATCGAGTGCATGATGTAAAAAGTCGAGGAGCTCAAGCTTTTGAAGTCTAATTGTTTCTTCTTCACTATCATCATACAAATAAATTTGTTCAGCGGCAGACTCTACTAGACCGATTATAAGTTTAGAAGAACGAGTAGTATTTAGAGAAGCGCGTATCGTTCCTTGTTGTTGAGCTTCAGTCAAGAAATGATTCATCCATTCGTAATAGGGGGCATATATATTTTCCCATTCTTTCATATGCTCAGTTTGTGTAATACCGGCATAGATAAGTGCAAATACATCTCGATATTCCTCTGTTAGAGAAAAAACAATATCTACTACTTTTTCTAGCTGCTTTGCGAATGGCTCCTGTTTTGAAATCCCATCGTTAATAGCAGCAATAATTTTTTCCACCATAACATTTGCAATGGCTGGCATAACTGAAAGACGTGATGGGAAATAAAGATAAAATGTCCCTTGCGCGATACCTGCAGCTTTTACGATATCTGAAACCTTTGTTTTTTCAATTCCTTTTTCACGGAAAACTTCAATTGCGGCTTGAATAATTTTCTCTTCTTTTGACATGAAATCCCTCGCTTTTGTCCTGCTTATTTACTATGTTACAAAATAGCTGAAATAAAGTCAAAGAATAATGACTGACAATCAGTCATTATTTTTTTAGTATATATGTTTTTTATTTGGGGAACTTTATTCATGAAAGGATTTGATGAAAATGGAAGAGATTAAGATTGCACAATTAGATCAACAACAGCTTGAAAAAATTAATGAGCTAGAAAAGAACATTGGAGTGACATTGGTGGCCTATGATTCTTCGTCAATATCATCGCAGGGCTCGGGTGCTTTCGAATCAAACAATAGTACTAACAGCAATCATCCATCATAATTAAGATTAACATGCCTTGCAGCAATGTGAGGCTTTTTTATGTCATCTAAAAGTAGGAGGAGGGAGACAATGATGCAAGATTTTTATGCAGATTTACATATTCATATTGGGCGTACTTCAAGTGGTCGTGCAGTTAAAATTACTGGCAGTAAAACGTTAACGTTAGCAAGAATTTTAGAGTCTTCAAGTGCAAGAAAGGGACTAGATATTATTGGGATTATTGATTGCCATTCACCAGAAGTAATGGATGAAATGTCAGCGATGATCGAACGAGGAGAACTGAAGGAGCTAGAACAAGGAGGGCTTCGTTTTCAAGAAACAACTCTTATTCCAGGTACTGAAATAGAGATTTATGATCATCATTGCCTTGGACCAATCCATGTACTTGCCTATTTTCCTACACTTCTGCATATGAGGGAATTTTCAAAATGGATGTCTAATCATATGAAAAATATTCATTTAAGCTCTCAGCGCATTTATTGTGATGGTCGAACATTACAACAAAAAGTTCATGAATTAGGCGGGCTTTTTATTCCTGCTCATGTTTTTACACCATTTAAAAGTTTGTTCGGTAAAGGCGTACATCGTAGTTTAACAGAAGTATTCGACCCTCAACTTATAGATGCAATAGAGCTTGGTTTGAGCTCCGATACCGAAATGGTGAGTAACATTAAAGAACTGCAAGCATATACATTTGTCAGCAACTCTGATGCTCATTCACTTGGAAAAATTGCACGTGAGTATCAAAAATTAAGACTATCTAATGCAAATTTTACAGAATTAAAGATGGCGCTTCATGAACATCAAGGTCGGGCAGTAACAGCCAATTATGGCTTAAATCCTTTGCTTGGTAAATACCATGAGACTGTCTGTGCGAAATGTGGTGAGCAGCTTAGCAATTGTGCAACAATCTGTACAAACTGTGAAAGCACGCACATTATAAAAGGTGTTGCAACACGGATTAAGGAGCTTTCAGAGCAAGTTACACATAAACGTGCACGACCGCCATATATTCACCAAGTACCACTAGACTTTATTCCAGGAGTGGGGCCAAAAATGATGGAACGATTAGTACAAGCATTTGGTACAGAGATGAACATCTTGCATCGGGTTACGCTAGAACAACTCGAACAAATCGTGCCGTACAAAATTGCCAAGATGATTGATTTAGCAAGAACAGGGCAATTGGCCATTGAGGTTGGTGGTGGCGGTATTTATGGAAAGGTTCAATTGGAGTAAAAAATGATTTTTAGCTCGTAGATGACATTTGTTACAACGTATGTAGTTTATATAAGTTAAAGACTGGACGCTACGAGGAAAGCGATCAGTCGGAACGGAAATCAACCACACGTTATCGTGAAATATCCCCTCTTGTTTAACCCATTTTTACCCTATTTATATTAAAATAGTAATTAGTAAAAATTGGAGGAGTGGGTGTATGCAATTATCAAAGAAATTTCGTTTTTTAGCGGCCGGTGTTTTGGTATGTCAATTAGTAGTACTACCAATAGGTGTGAATGCAAAGGAACAAAGAGACAACATAGCGCCAAGTTGGGTAGTTCAAGCTGATTATGTAGCACTGGGCGATTCTTTAGCACACGGTATGAATGACGGTGATATCATCGGGTTAGGTTACACAGATTTTGTTGCACAAGCTTTACAGCAAGATGGTTTCATTACTTCTTATAATAAAGGATTTGCCTATTCGGGCTACACAACGAAAAACATATTAGAAGATATACAAAATAATGTGGAAAAGCCAGTGGTAGGATTCGGTTATCAAAGTGAGAAGGTAAAGCTTCGTACATCTATTAAAGAAGCGGAGATTATTACGCTAACCGCTGGCGCCAATGATATAATACCCATTTTAAAAGAGTCCCAGATAACGGGCATTAATGCAGCAATGATGTTAAAAGCTTCCCAAGAGGCCATAAAAAATATTGCTGCTATTTTAGAAGAAGTGAAGAAGCTTAATCCGAATGCTCAAGTTTATGTCATGGGCTATTATAATTCTTTTCCGTACTATAGCGAGGATTTACAGACACAATTTAAAATGCTATTAAAGGTTATGAATGCGACGATAAAAACAACTGCTGAAAAATCGGGTGCCGTTTTTGTACCGACATACGATATTGTAGCAAAAGATATTCCGAGCTATTTACCAAATCCTGAAAATATTCATTTAAGTGAAGCAGGCTATAAAGCAGTAGCGAACGAGGCATTTCTACCAGCGATTAAAGCAAGTTCTTTATGGGATGTATCAAAATTTATTCAAGCAAGTATGAAAGATAGTACAACTGTCAAAATAAGCTGGCAGGAAGCGAAAGATAATGTAGGGGTCACTAGTTACAACGTATATGTAAATAGTAAGCTAACATTTACGCAAAATGCCGAGACAACGACGATAACTTTAGATAATTTAACAGAGAATACAGCATACACGATAGCTGTTAAAGCAGTTGATGCAGCTGGTAATGAAAGTGTTCAAAGTCCATCAGTTACTTTTACTACAGGGAGAAATTTAACCTTTACCGATATAGAAAAACATTGGGCAAAGGAGTATATTCTAAAGGCCGCTAAAGAAGGTATTATGAAAGGTTACGCAGATGGTACGTTTAGACCTGAGCAAAATGTTACTCGAGCACAGGCTGCTACGATGCTTGTTAGAAGCCTAGGTTTAACGACGAAGGAACAAGCACCATTTAAAGACATCGCAAACTATGACGTTGGTACTCAGTCAGAAATTGCAGCAGCTTATGCGTATGGGTTAATTAAGGGAACGAATGGGAAGTTTAACCCAGGACAGCCGGTTACTCGCGCTCAATTAGCATTAATGATAAATAGAGCCTATGAATCTAAACAAAAGCAACATTATGCTGTAAAAGGAAAAGCACCATTCACTGATATTGCTTTCTATAATGAAGAAACAAAACAAGCAATAACGATGTTGTATGAGCTTGATATGGTTAGAGGGAACGAAGGGGAATTTTTACCTGAAGCTCCTACAAAACGTAGCCATGCTGCGAAAATATTTGTGAATTTTAACAGTCTATTAAAAAAGTAAAATAATTTAAGGTAAAGGTTGTGAAAAGAAACCTTTACCTTTTGTTATTTTTATTGTGATAAATATCTAGCGGGGTGACAATTGTTTGTAGATAAGTTGAAGAACAAGCAAAAAAACATCTTGAAAAATAACAAAGCAGTTCAATAAATCTTTAAGATTTATTGAACTGCTATTTTTTACTTATTTATGATAGTTTAGCAATAATACCTTCTTCATCGTCTAGAACGAGTTCGATGCCTGTTGAAAAAGGATCACCATGTAGGACATCTTTAATCCATACACGTAGCGCGCCGATCATTGCAGCTGTATTGAACATTTCAATTTGACCATTAACTTCAATTTCTGCACCAAACCCTGTGTCATCGTCGTATGTTAGTTCTACAAGTACATCCTCAGGACGAATGTTTTTATAGTAGGACTGTGATAAACAAATTGCATTTATAATATCTTGCTCATTAATTATTTGTGCCATTGTGCTTCCTCTTTACGCTTTTTATCTTTAAACATATTAACAATTTTTATAACTAGCGTTACGATAATCATGATGGCTGCAACGTTAATTAATAAGCCTAAAATATTACCAAGCATACCCATACCACTGAAAAGACTGCCGAATAATAAACCAGCTAAGCCACCAAGCATTAGGCCTTTCATAAGGCCGCCTGAGAAGAATCCACCTTTCTTAGCTGTTGAATCCGTTTTGTTTGTAGAAGTTGTATTATTTTTATTTGTTGTTGCATTATTTTGGTCTTTAGTTTTATCCTGAGATTTTTGGAAATTTGAGTTGTTGTTATTATTGTTGTTTGAGAAACCTTTTTTACCTGACTTATACGATTTAGCTTCTGCAGTTGGTGTATCCGAGATGAATAATGTTGCTCCAACAGACGCAAACATAAGTGTCGCTGCAAAAATAGCAGCAAGGATTTTTTTCATTTCTTGTATTCCTCCAATATAATTTTTAGTTTTGTCTAAACTAGTTCTTAATAGTAATTTTACATGAATCTTCTCGGAAAATAAAATAAACGCTTCGATCAATTTAGAGATAGCATCAAATTTGACCAAGAAGTGTCTGTATTATCACCCATGCACTACTTATAATGTAGACAGTTGAGGTTGGACGCAACGCTCAGTCGGAACGGAATACAATCCAGCTTTAGAAGGAGAGAACCTTAAAAATTGTAAATAAAAAGAAAGGAGTGAGACGATGATTTCAACATTATTACTATTAATTTCAATCTTTTTACTGTTATATATAACGGAAAAAAGACGTCTTCTCAATGCAGTAGTTCTTGGCCTTTTAGGGTTATTTATTTTAAGCACAATAATAATTAGTCATCCTGTAATTCTGCCAAATGAGCAGGGGATTGTGTCGAAGATGGGTATAGTCATTATACTAGGAAGTTTCCCGAGTATGATGTTTATTTTATCGATAGCTACGTTTTTTAATAGTAAAGTTTTACTTGAAAAAGAAGGCCGTAAAGTCCGTAATCTATTGTTAGCTATTTTTGGCTTGTGCTTTTTTATTATGATGATTTGGTATGTATATGTAATTTTTATGAATATCGAACATGAAATTTGGCACATTCTTTTCTTCTATGCGTTTTTGGTTTTTGGCTATACAATGTTTTTATACGCAAGCATAATGACCTATGCGACTCTCTATCATTTTACGCCGATCCTGTATGAGCCAAACTATATTATTGCATTAGGATCAGGACTAATTGGAGATAAGGTGCCACCACTTTTAGCTAGCCGTTTAGATGAGGCAGTAAAGCAATTTAAAAAATATGGTGAGCGACCTTACATTATCGTCTCAGGTGGACAGGGGCATGATGAAAAAGTATCAGAAGCATATGCCATGAAAAAATATATAGTTGACGAACATCAAATACCAGCTCAAAAAGTATTAATGGAAGATCAATCGACAAATACAGAACAAAATATGGCATTCTCTAAAAAAATTATGGATAAGCATGCTCAAGGAAAGAAATATCGATCCATATTCGTAACGAATAATTTTCATGTTTTTCGTGCAAGTATTTATGCAAAAAAGGCGAAGCTTGATGCACAAGGAGTTGGTTCGAAGACTGCCTTTTACTATGTACCTAATGCATTTACTCGTGAATTTATCGGATTATTAGAAATGTATAAATGGATGAATGTCACTGTCTTTTTGTTTATTACATTGTTTATTGGATTAATCTTGAGAGCATATGTGTAACCAATTTAGAACTGTTTTCCATATAATAGTGGCAAGATAGAGTGCAAGGGGGGAAATGAATGTATGGGCAATTTTTAGCAAAAAAAAATAAAGAGCGAATTGTTTCTCTGCAAAAGCTCACGCAAACAGAAGATACATGGTTTGCGCAAAACATTAATTTAATAACAGTCGAACAAGTACAATTAGCAACCTTGCACAAAATACTAAATCAAGTTGTGCAAGGACTGTTGAAAAAGAATCAACAACGACACTTACAAATTATACATCCAGAACAGACAAAGTCAGTACAGGAGAATGTGCTAACGCTTTTAGCTGAATATGATGATTTACTGCGTGATGCAATTCCACTCCCTATCTATATATTTATTTGGCAAATTTCTTCTCTGGAGAGGTTATCCAATTGCAATGAAGTTGTTGATGATGTACTTGATATATTGGAATGGTATTTTATTCACCAAAATGAACAGGTTGAGGCGTTTGATG
The DNA here is from genome assembly GCF_044763535.1 of Lysinibacillus sp. NPDC095746. Classification (NCBI taxonomy): domain Bacteria; kingdom Bacillati; phylum Bacillota; class Bacilli; order Caryophanales; family Bacillaceae; genus Lysinibacillus; species Lysinibacillus sp. NPDC095746. Next base: position 39,122 of record NZ_JBIWGL010000024.1, on the reverse strand, counting down.
AAGAAGATCTAGATCATGAGGAAATTATTGACTTATACAAAGATGCCATTGAGGAACAGGATACAGATGCACAATTTCAGCTTGGCGAATATTATAGCGCAATTGACGGCGAATATTTCCGACCAGAAAAATCAATAAAGTGGTTTGAGTTAGCAGCGTCACAAGGAAATGCCGATGCACAATATGCACTTGGTAATTTTTATTTTGAAGGTCTAGGTGTTCAAGAGAACTATAATAGAGCGTTTATATTGTATGAGGCTGCAGCAAAGCAAGGGCATCCAGATGCTGCGAATAATTTAGCAGATATGTATTTTAACGGTGAGGGAGTACCAGAAAACTTGGTACTTGCGAAGAAGTGGTTCGACTTCGCTGCACAACAAGGTGTGGCAGAGGCTATGTTTACCCTCGGAATTATTTACGAGCAGGGATTAGGAATCGACAAAAATGAGGAGCAAGCATGTAGCTACTATAGAAGATCTGCTGAAGCAGGCTATGTCGAAGCGCAATACAGGCTTGGAGGAATCTATTTAGAGGGACGGTTAGGGCAACCTAAAGATGTGAACCGTGGATTATTTTGGTATGAAAAAGCTGCAGAGCAATATCACGTCGATGCCTTTTATGATTTGGGCTTTATTTGGAGCCAAGGGTTAACAGGTATACGTAATATTGAAAAGGGTATTCATTGGTTTAAACAGGCCGCTCTTCAAGGAGATCTGGAAGCTAAATTACAATTAGGGCACATTTACAATAAAGGTGAAGGAATAGCTAGAAATATTAAAGAGGCTATTAAGTGGTATGGACTTGCAGCAGAAGCAGGAAGTGAGGAGGCTGCAATTTTACTGCAAGAGTTGAAAGGAAAATAAGTATTTTTCATTAAAAAATAATAGGTATTTAGAATTTATTATGAACGTTTTCTGTATAGGTCTTAAGTTCTTATTTATGGGTATTTTATAGGTTTATATCACTATGAACGAATGATTGTAAAAATATTAATATAACAAAGAGGTAATTACTTCAAACTAAAACGAGGAAAAAATAAGGATAAAAAAATAGAGATGATGTAAATTGGCTACCCAAAAGTATTGTGGTAGCTTTTTTATTGCTTTAGATAACAGGGACTTTTTATATAATTTAAGGGAAAAAATGTATATCCGAAAATTGACAGCTATTTATAAAATGTATAATGTATATGAGTGATTCTGAAAGAGTAGTTAGTAGTAATAGCTAGTCATAAGATTGCTATTTTTAGCTGATGGTAGCCCGTAGCAGAAATCAGCGTCATAAGTAATGTGATGGCTTATCACCAAAAGTTGGGGATGAATCTTCCTGATCTTTTATATTTTTGGTAGACGAAATTAGATTTTTCTCAGCTTTTCAAAAGTACACGGCATGAAAGAGGGTAAATGTGTGATTTTTCAAAAAGAGAGAAAGACAACGGCGTTAGATTTAAAGCACTACACGGTGAAAATGGATATAGTGAATTGCCAATCAATAAAAAGGCAAATTGATTTGCTTAAATTGACAAAGAAGGATTTACAATATTTAAAAGCCTTTCAACCTTTTGTAGAAGCCAATATTGATAATATTGTTCATCGATTTTATGAAATGATTGGAACTGAACATAGTTTAGTAGATATTATTAATAGACATAGTTCTGTGGAGAAGCTGAAAATTACATTACGACGTCATATTATTGAAATGTTTAATGGTAAGATTGATAATGAATTTTATCAAAGACGCATAAAAATTGCTAAAGTGCATGTCCATATTGGCCTTAAAACACAATGGTATATTTGTGCGTTTCAAGATTTAACTGCGTCATTTATTGACTTGGTTGAAGAACATGTTGTTCATCCAATAGATCAGCTTAATACAATTCGAGCTATCTCGAAAATTTCCAATTTTGAGCAACAATTGGTTTTAGAGGCGTTTGAGCACACAATTGAGCAACTTCATGAAAAAATAGAACGTAGAAAAGAAGCGATAGAGCAAGAAATCGTAAAGTCTTCGGAATGTCTTGCCACAATATCTCAAGAAACGAACAATTCATTTCATCGCTTAAGTGGACAATCAGAGGAAATTAAACAACTAGCGAAAAAATCACTTCAAGTGTCGACTATGGCTGAGAGTCAGGCATTAGAAGGGCGTGAACGTTTAAAGAGTCAATCGCAAAATATGAATACTATTATTTGCTCACTTGATGATATAGCGGAAAATATTGCACAGTTGACAGATATGTCAAAGGAAATGGAATCGATTATGAATGTTGTGACAAATATTGCTAATCAAACGAACTTGTTAGCTTTAAATGCCGCAATAGAAGCTGCTCGTGCTGGAGAAGCGGGTAAAGGCTTTAGTGTTGTTGCAGATGAAGTGAGAAAACTATCGATTCAAACAAAGGAATCTGTCACATCGGTAGCAACGTTACTACATAAAACGAATGAACGGACAGATAAACTTGTTCATTCGCTTAGTAATATTCAAGAAGAGGTAGCCTCTGGTGAGGAAAATATGGTTCAAACGGAAGGCCAATTTACTAACATATTAGAAGCTATGACCGAGGCGAAAGACCAAAATGGTCGGATGGAAAAAGAAGTACAGGCAATAGCAGAAGTACTAAGTGAATTAGGTATTGCCTTTAACGAAGTGGAAAATTCAGCTGGAAAATTAGCTAGCTTTGCACAAAATTTAAATGAATGAAGAGAAAATTGTTGATACATACATTAGGGCACAAATAACACTATATTAACGGTTAATAGATAATTTCCGTAATGAAGGTAAAAGCCTCTAGCGAATATATGATGAAAAAATGGAGCTGTCCAATGTGCTGGATAGCTCCATTTTTGCTAAATTTGTAAAGGGTTTAACGTAATTTTCGATAAAAAAAGTTTATACTAAATAAAGAACAAAAAATAGGGGCGGTTAATATGAAAACAGTTGTTGTATTAGGTGGCGGAATTACGGGATTGTGTACGATGCATTATTTACAACGCCAAGTTCAGGAGAAAAACTTAGATGTAAAACTTGTGCTTGTTGAAAAAAATACATACCTTGGTGGCAAGCTGCACTCTTCATATGAACAAGGATTCATCATGGAAACTGGAGCAGATTCTATTGTAGCGCGTCATAAAGGTGTCATGGAGTTAGTAGAGGAACTGAATTTTGCACAAAATCTAGTCTATAACGAAACAGGTATTTCGTATATTTACACAAATAATGAGCTACATGCCATTCCAACAGACTCAACATTCGGTATCCCTATGAGCTTACAATCTCTCGAGGAAAGCACGCTTGTATCAGAGGAAGGTAAAAAAGAAGCGTTAAAGGATTTAACAATGCCGAATGAAAGGTTTACAAAGGAAAGCTCGATTGGGGAATTTTTAACGTATTATTTAGGTGAAGAGCTTGTTCAAAACCAAATAGCACCGGTACTTGCAGGTGTATATTCTGGAGATTTAAATCAACTTTCAATTGCTTCTACTTTACCGTATTTAATCGATTACAAAAACGATTACGGTAGTATTATTAAAGGTTTCGATGCAAACAGGGAACAATTTGTGAAAGCCGCCAATAAAAAATTTATTTCATTTAAAAATGGTTTATCGTCACTAATTGATCGACTTGAAGAAACATTAACGGATGTAGAAATTATAAAAGGGATTGCTACTACTAGTGTTAAAAAGCAGGAGAATCTATACGCAGTTACGTTAGCAAACGGTAAAATGATTGAAGCAAATCATGTTGTATTGGCACTGCCTAATGAAGCGGTACAAAGCTTATTACAGGATGACTCTTTGAACGGCTATTTTGAACAATTTAATACTGCATCCGCCATTACGATTTATTTAGGATTTGATGTTCCCGATAATAGATTACCTGCAGATGGAACAGGCTATATTGTGTCACATAATTCGGATGTTATCTGTAATGCAGCAACGTGGACAAGCCGCAAGTGGAAACACACTTCAGCAGAAGGAAAATTACTTGTACGACTTTTTTATAAGAGCATTAACCCCGAGTATGAGAAATTGCGTATGATGTCAGATGAAGAATTAGCGGTTGTAGCTCTAGAGGACGTAAGAAAAAGCTTAGGAATTGAAGAAAAACCAACTGTTATTAACGTGACGAAATGGATCGACCAGATGCCGAAGTACGACTTGGCACATCGTGAAGCGTTGCAAGGTCTCTTACAAGAGCTCGAGAAAAACTATCCAAATTTATCAATAGCAGGATGCTCTTATTTTGGAGTAGGCATAGGTGCGTGTATTCAAAATGGTAAAAAAATTGGTGAGGAACTTGTAGAAAAACTATCGTAATTGTTTAATATAAATCAAAATTTTATGAATTTCGTAAAAATTATCCTTTGTTCAGTGAAATAGTCTTGACTCAATCGTTCGTAAACGATATGATTCTTTTAATTATTTAAAAAATTCATACTAAATTCTTATCAAGAGAAGCAGAGGGACTGGCCCTATGAAGCTTCAGCAACCAACTTATTGTCAGGTGCTAAATCCAGAAGACCGTGTGTCGAAGATGAGAAGGAAAACAATTACGAAACGTAAAAGCCTTCTTTTTTTGTGAAAGAAGGCTTTTTTATTTTAACTTTTTTTCGGCTGATGTCCAAACATCAGTCGAAATAGAGGAACTCAGTCTAAGAACGCCACGTCCTGTGGCAACGACTGAGTGACCAACTTCGTGTTGACCTAAAGCCTTCGGCGGATGTCACGGAATCGGCAAGGAGTTCTTAGCGGATAGTACGCTAACTAACCTGCAGCGTGCAGGCCTAAGCACAAAGCCGATTCAGAACGAATTATGCCGAGGCATAATTGATAGAAAAAGAAAGAGAGGTTAGTTTTATGGGATTGCTTGAAAGGTTAAAAACGCATGTTCTTACAGCAGATGGTGCAATTGGTACAGTTTTATACGGCTATGGCTTGGAGTACTGTCATGAGGAAATGAATGTACAGAGACCGGAATTAATTGAAAAGATTCATAGAGAATATATAGCTGCTGGTGCCGATATTATTCAGACGAACACTTACGGAGCTAATGCCATAAAATTAGCCCGCTATGGATTAGAATCTCGTGTACAGCAATATAATGAAGCTGCTATAACGATTGCAAAACGTGCAGCAGCGGATGGTGGGCAATTTGTGTTGGGTACTATTGGGGGAATCCGTGGTATTCGAAAAAGTGATGCAACGTTAGAGGAAATCTTAGCAACTATAGATGAGCAGGCAACGGTTTTACTTGCAGGAAATCCAGATGGCCTTTTACTTGAAACCTATTATGATTTTGAAGAGCTAACAGCGACTTTATCAATGCTACGAGCTAAAACCACATTACCGATTATCGCTCAAGTTTCTATGCACGAACCCGGAGTATTACAAAATGGAATGAGCTTAAATCACGCCTTACATGAACTTGAAGCGTTAGGTGCTGATATCGTAGGTGTTAACTGTCGTTTAGGTCCTCACCATACTATCCAAGCATTTGAAGGGGTAGAGCTTCCTGAGCAGGCATTTATGTCAGCGTATCCGAACGCCTCTCTTCTTGATTTAGAGGATGGGCGTGTCGTTTATGAGTCGGAGGCTGATTATTTTGGTCGAGCAGCTGTAGAGCTTCGTGATCAAGGGGTGCGTTTAATTGGTGGCTGTTGTGGTACGACACCAAAGCATATTGCTGCAGCGAAAAAGTACTTAGAGGAGTTATCCCCGGTTGAAGAAAAGTATACAAAGCCAGAAAAAATAGAGATTGTTCGTGAGGCAGAGCCAGCAAATTATGAGCCATTACATGAAAAAGTAAAACGTGAACGCTCGGTTATTGTGGAGTTAGATACACCAAGACATTTAGAAATAGAAGGCTTTATTAAAGGGGCAAAGAAAATATATGAGGCGGGCGCGGATGTAGTCATGATGGCAGATAATTCACTTGCTTCTCCAAGGATTAGTAATGTCGCAATGGGTGCCTTACTGAAAGAAACGCACGGGGTACGCCCGTTAACCCATATAACATGCCGAGATCGAAATTTAATTGGTCTTCAATCACATTTAATGGGATTAAATGCACTAGGAATTCATGATGTTTTAGCGGTTACTGGAGATCCGACAAAGGTAGGCGATTTCCCGGGAGCAACTAGCGTTTATGACGTATCATCAATGGAGCTAATCCAATTAATAAAACAGTTAAATGAAGGTGTTTCGTTCTCAGGGAAACCGCTTCGTAAAAAGGCAAATTTCTCTGTAGCGGCTGCATTTAATCCTAATGTCCGTGTACTAGATCGCGCTGTCTCTCGATTAGAAAAGAAAATTGAACATGGGGCAGATTATTTTATTTCACAGCCTGTTTATACAAAGGAAAAAATCGTGGAAATTCACGAGGCGACAAAGCATTTAGAAACGCCAATTTATATAGGTATTATGCCAGTAACGAGCTATAAAAGTGCGGAGTTCTTACATCATGAAGTACCAGGCATCAAGCTATCTGATGATGCGTTAGCACGTATGAAGGCTTGTGGTGATGATAAGGAACGCGCAACAATAGAAGGCATTGCAATTGCTAAAGAATTAGTAGAAGTAGCAGCGGAATATTTCAATGGTATTTACCTCATCACACCATTTTTACGCTATGATATGACGCTAGAATTAATGAAAGTTATTGAGCAATTGGATGAACAGAAAAAAGGGGTAAGTATAAATGGCTAAGCACATGATTGAAGAGCAACTAGAGAAACGAATATTAATTCTTGATGGCGCAATGGGAACAATGCTACAAAATGAAAATTTATCGGCAGAGGATTTTGGCGGCGAGGAATATGATGGCTGTAATGAAAATCTTGTGCTAACTAGACCAGATGTGCTTGAAAAGGTTCATAGAAAATATTTAGAGGCTGGAGCAGATATTATTTGTACAAATACATTTGGGGGTACACCACTTGTATTAAATGAATATGATCTAGGTGCGAAGGCAGAAGAAATTAACAAACGTGCTGTTGAAATTGCACGCAAAGTAGTAGATCAGTTTTCAACATCCGATTGGCCACGTTTTGTAGCGGGAGCGATGGGACCAACTACAAAAACCCTATCTGTTACAGGTGGAATTACATTTGATGAGCTAGAGGAAAACTTTTATGTTCAAGCAAAGTCATTAATCGATGCCGGGGCGGACGTTTTGTTGTTAGAAACTAGTCAGGATATGTTGAATGTTAAGGCGGGAACATTGGGGATATCTCGTGCTTTTAAGGCTACTGAAAAAGAGCTACCTGTGATGATATCTGGAACAATTGAACCGATGGGAACGACACTTGCCGGCCAAACAATTGATGCTTTTTACATTTCCATCGAGCATATTAAGCCATTGTCAGTTGGCTTAAACTGTGCGACTGGACCAGAGTTTATGACTGATCATATTCGTTCACTAGCAGAGCTTTCAACAGGCTATATTAGCTGTTACCCGAATGCGGGCTTACCGGATGAGGAAGGCTGCTATCATGAGTCACCTGAATCATTGTCACAAAAGCTAAAAGGCTTTGCGGAAAAGGGCTGGCTAAATATTGTCGGAGGTTGCTGCGGTACAACGCCAGCACATATTGCGGCTATCAGAGAGGTGCTAAAGGACGAAAAGCCTCGTCAATTACAAGATGTGACGCATGGTCATGTAGTATCAGGGATAGAGCCATTGGTGTATGACGACTCTATGCGTCCATTATTTATTGGAGAACGGACAAATGTCATTGGTTCTCGTAAGTTTAAAAATTTAATTATTGATGGGAAGTTTGAGGAAGCAGCAGAAATCGCCCGTGCTCAGGTGAAAAATGGAGCACATGTGATCGATATTTGTTTAGCAAATCCTGACCGCGATGAACTAGCGGATATGCGTGGCTTTATGCAGGAGGTTGTAAAAAAAGTAAAAGTACCTCTTGTGATTGACTCGACAGATGAAAAAGTAATTGAGGAAGCACTTAAGTTTTCTCAAGGGAAAGCTATCATTAATTCTATTAACTTAGAGGATGGCGAGGAGCGTTTTGACGCTGTTTTACCGCTTGTGAAAAAATATGGAGCTTCTTTAGTTGTAGGTACAATTGATGAGCAAGGCATGGCGGTTGATCGACATCGCAAGCTAGAAATTGCTGAACGTTCATATAAATTGTTAACAGAAAAATGGGGTATTGCTCCTGAAGATATTATTTTTGACCCATTAATGTTCCCAGTAGGTACAGGAGATGAGCAATATATTGGCTCGGCACTTGAAACGGTAGAAGGTATTCGCCTTATTAAGGAGAAAATGCCACGGACATTAACGGTGCTTGGTGTAAGTAATATTTCGTTCGGATTGCCACCAGTAGGTCGTGAAGTACTGAATGCCGTATATTTATATCACTGTACACAGGCTGGTTTAGATTATGCAATTGTGAATACGGAGAAGCTAGAACGTTATGCATCCATTCCTGAGGAGGAAATTAAGCTAGCAAATGATTTACTCTTTAATACAAATGATGAAACTTTAGCTGTCTTTACAGATTTCTATCGTGATAAAAAGAAAGAAAAAACAGAGGCGGATATTCCGAAAACAGTAGAAGGTCGCTTAGCCTACTATATATTAGAGGGTACAAAGGAAGGGCTTATTGAAGATTTAGATGCGGCTCGTGAAATTTTCGAAACACCGCTTGAGATTATTAATGGGCCTTTAATGGATGGAATGGCAGAGGTTGGCCGTTTATTTAACGATAATCAGCTGATCGTAGCAGAAGTATTACAATCAGCAGGGGTTATGAAGGCCGCAGTAGCGCATTTAGAGCAATTTATGGAGAAAAATGAAGAGAATGCTGGTAAGGGGAAAATGGTACTTGCTACTGTAAAGGGCGATGTGCATGATATTGGGAAAAATCTTGTCGATATTATTTTAAGTAATAATGGCTATAAGGTCATTGATTTGGGTATTAAAGTAACACCTACTCAGTTAATAGAAGCGATTCGCAAGGAGAAGCCGGATTTCATCGGGCTTTCAGGCTTACTTGTAAAATCAGCACAGCAAATGGTTATTACTGCTCAGGATTTCAAAGAAGCGGGTATTGACGTACCTATTTTAGTAGGAGGAGCGGCATTATCTCGTCGCTTTACTGAAACAAAAATTGCCGGCGAATATAATGGACCTGTCATTTATTCCAAGGATGCGATGCAAGGCTTAGAGCAGGCAAATCGATTAATGGGGACAGATACACGTGCCGATTTCTTAGCTGAAATTAAGGAATCTCGTGAAAAACGCTTAGAGGCAGACGAAAAAAGAGCGGCTCGCCCTGCTAAAGAAATAATGATAAAGCCTGTACGTACAGTAAAGGAAGCGTCTGTCTTTCTTCCAGCTGATTTACGACGCCATGTAAAGAGAGAATACGCTGTTTCGCATTTGTATCCATATGTTAATATGCGGACTTTACTTGGACATCACCTAGGTTTAAAAGGTCAAGTACAGCAGTTGCTTGATGCGGGTGATGAAAGAGCAACAGCGTTAAAAGATTTAGTCGACGACTATTTACAAAGTGACCTATTGAAGCCGTCGGGTGTGTATCAGTTTTTCCCTGCTCAAGCCGATGGGGATGATGTAGTCGTTTATGATCCAACAGATAGCCAAACAGAAATTGAACGATTTACCTTCCCTCGTCAGCAAGTTGAACCGTTTTTATGTCTTGCAGACTTCCTTAAAACGGTAGAAAGCGGTGAAATGGACTATATTGCCTTAATGGTGGTAACAGCAGGACGAGGAGTTATGGCGCAGGCTCGTCAACTAAAAGAGGAAGGGAAATTCCTCGAAAGTCATGCATTACAATCTACTGCCCTTGAGCTTGCGGAAGGTTTCGCGGAACGTATGCACCAAGAAATTCGCGATCAGTGGGGCTTCCCAGATGCGACAGATTTTACAATGCGTGATCGTTTCGCAGCAAAATATCAAGGACAGCGCTTCTCATTCGGTTATCCAGCATGTCCGAACCTAGAGGATCAAGAGAAATTGTTTGGCTTATTAAAACCGGAGGACATTGGTGTACATTTAACGGAAGGCTTTATGATGGAGCCAGAAGCGTCTGTTTCAGCAATGGTCTTTGCACATCCAGATGCTCGATATTTTAATGTGTGATGCTAGAAAAAGTAGTGAAATCTTATGTAATAGAAGTAATTATGCCAGGCATAATTGATGGTTAGGACGTGAGCATGATGATTCGATTCATGGAAAAGAAAGATTTACCCGAGATTTTAGATATTTACAATGACATTATTTTAACGAGCAAAGCTGTTTATCGATATGAAACACAATCGTTAGAAGAAAAAAAGCAATGGTTCAAGGAGCAGCAAACGCTCGATAATCCATTGCTAGTTTTTGACGAGAATGGCACAGTAGCCGGCTTTGCAACATATAGTCAGTTCCGTCCATATCCTGGTTACAAGCACACAATGGAGCACTCTGTATATGTGCATAAGGATCATTACCAAAAAGGAATAGCGTCACAATTAATGCAAGAGCTAATTCGAACTGCTAAAGAGCAAGGTGTAAAGACACTTGTAGCGGGCATTGATGGTGAAAACATCGGAAGTATTAAAGTACATGAAAAACTAGGTTTTGAATATGCAGGTACAATTAAAAATGCAGGCTATAAATTTGGACAGTGGCTAGATCTTGTATTTTATCAGCTACAGTTAACTGGACCAAAAGGATAGAAAGGGTATGACATTCATATTCTTTCTTTATAATATGTGAATCCTAGCTATACTTTTTTGTTCAGCTTGCCTACTCATACTAATGCTATATTTAAAAGCTTATCACCAAAAGTTGGAGATGAAATATGCATTTGTATAATAGGTTGATCTTTGCGGCTGGGCGACTCCTTGGGGATCAGCGATAGAGGAACGAAGGCTAAAACCATCAAATCCTCTGATAACGCCTTCGTGACCAACCTCGTGTGGCCCGAGACCATGCAGCGAAGCGTCAGCAACAAATGTTTTCTGTGCGAAAGCGAAGCGTCAGCTACAATGCACCCAGCTGGAACGGAAATCAACTCCACTTTATGGTGAGAAGCCATATTAATTTATTTTTATTCTATTGTACACATGAAAAAGGGTATGACAAATGTCATACCCTTTTTATGATGTTTGCTTCTGTTGTATGATTATACTCTTGTTTTATGATGAGGTCATAAGGAAAAAAGGAAATGAGGGAGTAAAAACGATGGCAACAGATCGAGAAAAAACAAAAAAACTGCGTCAGGATGTAGCACCATTTGCGAAGTCTGATACAGCTAAAAGTATTTTTCAAATGGTAAATACAATTGTACCTTTAATCGCTCTATGGGTAGCTGGTTATATGTTAATGGATATTTCACCATGGCTAACAGTTGGATTAAGTGTAATTTCTGCTGGCTTTGTCGTACGAACATTTATTATTTTCCATGATTGTACACACGGTTCATTTTTCAAAAGTAAAAAAGCAAACGACTGGGTTGGTTTTGTAACTGGAGTGTTAACTTCATTCCCATATGAAAAATGGAAGCGTGAACATACAATTCACCACGCAACTAGCTCGAACTTAGACAAACGTGGTATCGGTGATATAGATATGATGACAGTGGAAGAGTTTTTACAAGCATCTAAAGGACAACGTTTATGGTATCGTTTTTACCGTAATCCATTCGTTATGTTCGGCTTAGGTCCACTATTTATGGTGTTAATATTAAATCGCTTTAATCGTAAAGACGCTAAACAGAAGGAACGCTTTAACACACATTTAACAAATGTCGTTATTGCTGGAATTTGTATAGCATTAATTTACTTTATGGGCTGGCAAGCATTTTTATTAGTACAAGGGATAACACTATTTGTAGCTGGTTCTCTTGGTATTTGGTTATTCTATATCCAACATACGTACGAGGATTCTTATTTTGAGCATGATAAAGAATGGGATTATGTAAAGGCTGCTGTCGAAGGTAGCTCGTATTATAAATTACCAAAGCTGTTACAATGGGTTACAGGCAATATTGGCTTCCACCATGTACATCATTTAGCCCCTCGTGTTCCAAACTATAATCTTGAAAAAGCGCATAATGAAACACCGCCATTACACACGGCGACAACAATAACATTACGTACAAGTTTAGAATCATTACGCTATAAACTATACGATGAAGACCAAGGTAAGTTTATAAGCTTTAAAGAAGTTAATGAAATAATTAAACGAAAAGCAAGGGGCAGTATTGCTGCTTAGTAGAATTTTTTCAGCCATCTCTTCTAAGGGATGGCTGTTTTACGTAAACGGGTTGCATAGTGCAGATAAAGCAATTACTGTCCTCATCACCAAAAGTTGAGGATGACATTTTTAAGACATAGCTTGTATATAAGTTAATCTTCGTTTCGACTGGGCGACTCCTTGGGGATCTGCGATATAGATGAACGAAGGCTAAACCTTCAGATCTTGTGATAATGCCTTCGTGACCGCTACGTTACACTACACTTTCGCACAAAAACATCGTGTTGCCCCAAGCGGATCATCGGACGCCTGAAGCATCAGCTATAAAGCGCCTAGACGGAACGGAAATCAACACTACGTTATGAAAATAGCCCATTACTAGGGGAATGTTATTATATGGATAATGCATTAATAACCATGTACAGGCATAAAATTAATTTTCTTGTTATAATAAGGGAAAAGTAGGAAAGAGCGTGAGATTATAATGAGGAAATGGCCCAGTATTATTCCGAATAGTCCAATGCTCAGTGTATATTTATGGATTATTTTCTGTTTCCTACCGTTTTTCTTCATTTTTAGGAAATCATCTTATATAGAAATATCAGTAGGTATTACATTTTTAATGCTATATTTTATTTTCTATCGATTTTCCATGAATTCGAAAAACGGTCTTGTTTATATGTGGATTAGCTTTGAAATGGTCATTAATATCGTTATGACTATATTATATGGCTATGTGTATTTATCGATTTTCACAGCATTTTTTATTGGGAATATTCGTAAACCTGTTGGCTTCTATATTATGTATGGACTACATATTGGCTTTACGGTTATCTCTACAGGTGTTGGCTTTTTCGTTGAGCTGCACTTATTTTTATCACAACTACCATTTGTTGTTTTAACGATTCTAGCGGTTGTGCTACTTCCACTAACGATTTATGCAAAAAATAAACGCGAAAATTTAGAGGGGCAGCTTGAGACTGCTAATGAACGAATAGCTGAGTTAATTGTTTTTGAGGAACGCCAACGTATTGCACGGGATTTACATGATACGCTCGGCCAAAAGTTATCGATGATAGGCTTAAAAAGTGACTTAGCTTCAAGATTAATTGAACGTGATCCACAGCAAGCTTTAATAGAGATTAAGGATATTCGTCAAACGGCAAGTATCGCATTAAAAGAGGTACGTGAATTAGTATCGGATATGCGAACAGCAAGGTTTGAGGATGAGCTTATGCGTATTTCTCAAATATTAAAGGCTGCTGAAATGGAATTTGTATTTGAAGGTGATAAAGATAATTTACAAGTTCAACCACTTGTAGAAAATGTATTATCCATGTGCTTAAAAGAGGCAGTGAATAATGTCGTTAAGCATAGTGGTGCTACAAAATGTGAAATTGCCTTCCATCAAAATTTTAAGGAAGTATATTTAGTTGTTCGTGATAACGGGCAAGGAATCACTAAAAAGCAAGCTTGGAAAACGGGTAACGGTTTAAAGGGAATGCGAGAACGGTTAGAGTTTATAAACGGTTCTTTTAAAATCGAAAGTGAAGAAGGCACTACATTAACCGTGTCGATTCCAGTGGCGATTACGCATCAGAAGGTCAAAGAAAATCTGAAGAACATATAGAAAAGAGGATTGCGACATGATACGAATTGTAATTGCTGAAGATCAGGGTATGCTATTAGGCGCACTGCGTTCATTACTTAGTATGGAGGATGATATGGAGGTCGTTGGATTAGCAAAAAATGGTGAAGAAGCACTGGCGCTTGTTGAAGAGCATCGGCCTGATATTTGTATTATGGATATTGAAATGCCCGTGAAAACGGGATTGGATGCTGCAGAGGAACTGCATAGCACAGGTTCTGATTGTAAAGTGATTATATTAACGACATTTGCAAGGCCAGGTTATTTTGAACGTGCAAGAAAATCCAGCGTTCGTGGCTATTTACTAAAGGATAGCCCGATAGAAGAATTGGTCAGTGCCATTCGTACAATTATAGACGGCAAAAGAATATATGCGCCAGAACTCGTTGATTTTGTCTATGAGGATGATAGTGAAAATCCTTTAACTGACCGAGAGAGCCAAGTACTGACACTTGTTGCAGAGGGAAAGACGACAAAAGAAATTGCTGCAGAATTATTTTTATCGGCAGGGACTGTCCGTAACTACATTTCCACTATTTTAGAAAAATTAAATGTTGGGAATCGTATAGAAGCTATTGCCCGTTTTAAGGAAAAAGGGTGGAATAAGTAAGAATACACTTAGACCTAAGATAAAATTAAAAAAATAGACAAAAGGCATTGAATAAATTTAAATTCAGTGCCTTTTGTCATTATAAAAGAATAATCGGTATTGTATATTTTGACTACTAATGATAATATTTAGTAAATGTAAAACGTTTTAATGGGAAGGATGGAAATGATTATGAAAAAAATTACAAAAATTACTTCAATAGCTTTTTTAGCAACAACATTTGTCGTGACAAGCGCAAACCCTTCAGCCGTTTTTGCTGCAAGCAACGATATAGTTGAGACAGAGTCATCTATTCCATTAGAAAGTAGTATGGATAAAGCGGTTCAGGCAGCATTAGTTGGACCTGAAATCAAAAAACTAGATGTACTAGGTCATGAATTTAATATAAAACCTGTTTCTATTTCGAAAAAGGATCATTTAACAGTTGTAAATGGGCAAATCTCTCATCATTTAAGCTGGCGTCCAGATGATCAGTTATACTACCGCATTGAAAAAGAAAATGGAGAAGTAAAACAAGTGGAGATCAAAATTGATCGAGGCGGATGGACAAGTTTATCTGCTCCATTTATTGCTACATTAGCGCAAAAAAATGATATCCCGATTACACTAGAAATGATCCAAGAGCTTGGGCAAAAATTAGGTAGTTTTATTGATGGTAAATGGGAGTATGCAGCAGAAGCCATTGTTTCAACCATTGCTTTACATGTTGAATAATATAAAACTTTAATCAGTGGGGCTTTTTCACCCTCACTGATTATTTTTATTACACGTTTTTAAAATTGAGTGAGGGAAAAGCGGTTTAGTGTTGGTCTGTGGGAAGTACGTTCTTGAAAGACTAAAGCCAGAAGCTTATTCAATTATGCTTCTGGCTTCTTTATGTGGGACCTTATTTTTTACGTTTTGTTAAACGTCCAAGAACGAATGCACCTGCTGCTACAGCAAGCACTGTATTCGTTTTTTTCGTAAATACTTGTTTAGTAACAAGATTAAGATTTTGAGGACGCTCCGCTAAACGGCGCATAAAGTAGCCGTACCAATCTTCGCCGAATGGTACATATACACAGAAGTTATAGCCTTCTTTAGCAAGCTCTTTTTGCATATCTGTACGGAAGCCGTAAAGCATTTGGAATTCGAATTTATCAAGTGGGATATTATTGTCAGCTACAAAACGTTTTACGTGTGCAATAACATTATGGTCATGTGTTGCGATAGACGTAAATTTACCGTGTAGTAAATGATATTCGATTAACTCGATGAAATTTAAATCAATATCTAATTTATCTTGGAAAGCAACTTCTGCAGGCTCTTTATAAGCACCTTTTACGATACGAAGGCGATAGTCATTGAATTTTTCGATATCGTCCTTAGCGCGGTAAAAGTAAGATTGGATAACAGTACCTACATTATTAAACGTTTTGGATAGCTCTTCGACCATATCAAAGGATGTTTGTAAACGACCGTAGTCTTCCATGTCAAAGTTAACGAATATATCATATGCTGCTGCTTTTTCTACAATTTCATATAAATTATCGTAGCAAAAATCAACATCAATATCTAAACCTAATTGAGATGGCTTTAACGAAATATGTGCATCAACGCCATTTTCATGAATAGCCTCAATTACAGCAAGGATTTGTTCTTTAGCTTTTGTTGCTTCTTCTTCAGTTGAAACAAATTCCCCTAAATTATCTACTGTGCAAGAGATTTTATGTGCGTTAAGCTCTTTGATGCTCGCAATCGTTTCTTCAATATTTGTACCAGCTACTACACTTTGTGCTCCTAATTTTAGTCCGTATTTTTTTGCAGCACTATTTAATAGTTGGTTTTCAGATAAATGGATGAAAAAATCGCGTAATAACATGGTCATTCTCCTCACTGCATTTCTTTTTTTTCTATATTATAGCACAATTTAGAAAATAAATATTGTTTTTACTATAACAATTATTTTACTTCAAGTAGTTGCATGCGCTCATTAAAAAGTGCAGGATAGCTTAAAAAACCTATCATTATGCTTGATAATGTCGCTGCTGTTAGTAGGGCGAAAATGATTAATAGTTGGAATTGCACCGCTTGAATAGGGTCTGCTCCGCCAATTATTTGGCCACTCATCATACCTGGTAATTGAACTAGACCAATTGTTTTTTGGCTTTCAATTGTAGGAATCATACTGGCCTTTATCGCATTCATTAGCTGTCGATGAATTGCCTGTTTTGGTGTGCCGCCTAACGACAAAATTAACTCAATTTCGTTCTGATGACTAGCAATTTCCGATGTAAAACGATTTAAAAATAGAACCGATAATACCATTGAATTACCAATCATCATGCCGCTAATTGGAATAATATACTGCGCTGTTGCAGGTACAATATCAAAACCTAGCAATACTCCTTGCGTAACAAATTCTACTACAATAAGAGTTAGTGCTATTTTCCATGTAATACCTGTAATACCTTTCCCTTTTTTACGAGCATTTAGTGTTGCTACTATAACCATTAAAGTAACCATAAGGAAAATATAAATATAGCTTTGAGCATCAAAGACAAATTTTAAAATGTAACCTACGGCAAGTAGTTGAACAATAGAACGAATAGTAGCGATAAGTGTATCTTTTTCAAGTCCTAGCTTTAAGGTTTTTGACAGTAGAAGAGGAATTAAAACAAAAATTAACGTTAAGGAAAGCGAAGTATACGTCATACATTCACCCCCTGTACAAATTCAGCGACCCGTGGATTTTTAGGTGCGTTAAGTAAGGAACTTTCTCCTGTTTCAATTAGTTCTCCATCCATCATGACCCAAGTATAGTGTCCGATTGTCAACGCTTGCTGTAAATTATGAGTGATCCAAATGATTGTGACATTAAACTTTTTATGGATTGTAGCAATAAGTGTCTCAATTTCTTGCACGGATTGACGGTCTAGTGCAGATGTGATTTCATCTAGCAATAAAATGGAGGACTGATTAATAAGTGTTCTTGCAATAGAGACTTTTTGTCGTTGTCCACCTGATAATTTATTTGTTGGGCGTTGTAAAAAGCTTTGATCGAGTCCAACGTCTCGTAAATATTGGATAGCTTCTTGCTCTGTAAGCTTTTCTCCTTGTAACGAACGAGGGAGTGCAAGATTATCGAATACAGTTCCTTCTATCATTGGGGCTGCTTGAAGAGCCATACTCACATACCTTCTTAAAGCAGTTGGCTCGTAAGTAGAAATGGCTTGATTATCAATTAATATTTGACCATCTGTAGGAGATGATAGTCCATTGCACAATTTAAGTAGAGTTGTTTTGCCAGCACCTGAAGGGCCGACTAACGTAGTGATTTTTCCTTTTGGGAATGAACCAGTAATCGATTTTATTATCATCTTGTCATTCGATGAAAAGGTGACCTGTTGAAAGTGAATGGCAGGCTCATATGAAGTATTCATAAAGTTAAAACTCCTTTATACTAATAGGTAAAATAACTGTAGCATGAAACAAAGGGATTCTAAAGTTATTTACAGGTAGTGGATACTAATTAAGTTAAGGGGGTTAGAGAATGGATGTATTGTATGTAGATACATTAACATATGCACAAGGTAATATGTATATCGTTGCTTCAGATGAAGGGCTTGTCTATATAGGAACTCCGAATGCACCATTTGAAGAGGTAGAAGTTTGGGCAAAAAAACCATTTAAAGGCTATCACTTTGAAGAGAATAAAGAAAAGTTACAGCCATATGCTAAGCAATTAACGGCTTATTTTAATAAAGAGCTCATTGAATTTGATGTGCCAGTACATGTCAAGGGGACACCATTTCAACTAGCGGTTTGGGACGCTTTGAAGGAGCTACCATATGGTACAACGACAACGTACTCAGATATTGCACACCGTATCGGAAATCCGAAAGCAGTAAGAGCTGTAGGCAGTGCAATTGGTGCCAACCCGATATTAGCCATTATTCCTTGTCATCGTGTCATTGGAAAAGATGGCAAGCTAACAGGTTTTCGTAGTGGACTAGCTATGAAAGAATTTTTATTGGAGCTAGAGAGAGCCTAAAACAAGAATCTGCATAATCTTCAGTTGGCCGAAGAGATCGCAGATTCTTGTTTTTTGTATTTAAGAAGATGAAGTTCATTAAATACTATACATGTTCTTCTTGGACATTGTTTTTTGCTTTACCGAAATGAGTTAAACGATGAGCAAATGTTTCTCCCCGCACTGCAGAGCCTTTGAAAATATCCTGAAACTCATAAGCAGGAGCACCGTGTTCAATGACATCTAGGCCAGTGACTTCTTCTTCGGCAGAAACTCGTAATGGCACAAACGCTTTTATAATAAGTAAACCAGCTGCTACTGAAACGCTAACCCAAGCGAGAGTAGCAAAAATCCCAATGGCTTGCACTCCTAATTGGCCGAAACCTCCTCCATAAAATAATCCTTGACCACTAATATCAAACAAGCCAACTGCCAGAGTACCCCATATACCACAGATACCATGGACAGCGATGGCACCAACAGGATCATCGACTTTTAACTTCCATTCAATGAAGCGGACGCTCTCGACTAATAATGGAGCCGCAATTAATCCGATAATGAGTGAACCAAAAATACTAACATTAGCTGCACCAGCGGTAATACTCACAAGTCCTGCTAAAGCACCGTTTAATGTGAGTGAGCCATCGATATGACCATATCGAAATTTCGTATAAAGGGCCGTAACCACAACCCCCGCAGCAGCAGCGAAAAATGTAGTTGCTATTACGCTCGGAACAAGTTTAGGATCAGCAGCTAATGTGGAGGCACCATTGAAGCCAAACCAACCAAACCAAAGTAAAAATACGCCTAAAGCTCCTAATGGGATACTATGTCCTGTAATAATGTTAACACGACCATTTTCATATTTACCGAGACGTGGACCGACCATTACCGCAGCTACAAATGCCGCCACTGCACCTGTTAAATGGACAACGGTAGATCCAGCGAAGTCGATAAAACCGAGATTTGTTAACCATCCATGACCACTCCAAACCCAGTGACCAACAACAGGATAAACAAGTGACGACATGAGAATAATGACACCAATATAAGCAAAAATATTAGTACGTTCTGCTACTGCTCCAGATAAAATCGTTGCTCCAGTTGCCGCAAACATCGTTTGGAAAATAAAGAAGGAAAGATTATCTACACCATTTAAAGCAAAGCCACTTGTACCGAAGATACCACCCACTGAATCACCAAACATAATAGCGTAACCACAGAGAAAATAGACAATGCCACCAAGTGATATCGTTAGGAAGTTTTTCATAATAATATTGACTGCGTTTTTTGAGCGTGTAAAGCCCGCTTCAACCATTGCAAATCCTGCATGCATAAAGAATACTAAAATTGTACCGAGCATCATCCAAACTAAATTTATAGATAATGTTATTTCATCCATATATATCGCCCCCTTATTCTACTGCAATTGATCCGACTTCTTTTGTACGGATACGAATTGCTTGTTCTATTGGATAAATGAAGATTTTACCATCCCCGACCTTACCGGTTGCTGCCTTTCGTAATAAAACGTCAACAATGGGATCTACTTTTTCATCATCAACAATCATTTCTAATTTCAACTTTGGCAAAAACTCAATTTCGTAAGTATTTCCACGAAATAATCCTGTACGCCCTAATTGACGACCGCAGCCAGCAATTTCTGAAACACTGAGCCCTGCAATTCCTTCCTGTGCAAGTTCGTCCCTGACCGCGCCGAAAACTTCGGGACGGATAATTGCTTCAATTTTTTTCATCAATATCAGCTCCTTGAGTAAAGTTAATTTACATGTTAAGACGCTATGAAAAATGGCGCAAGAATTATTTGAATATTCATGTTATATCTTGTTACATGTGATATTTCGGTTTTCGTAATAGTTTGCTGAGAATGTTTTTAAAAGGGGAATGAAAGCGGTATTAAAAAATGTGTCTAAAATGTGAATATTTCTAAATTTTCTGATTAATAATGTGAGGAAACCTAACATTAAAGTTGGAGGATGTAATACGCAAGAATTTGGGTATATAGTGTATACTAGGACTAATTATCAAAGCGGAAGAAGGGGTTTCTTGTGAGATCAAACTATGCAGATGATAGCTTAGCGCTACACACTGACTTGTACCAAATCAATATGGCCGAATCGTATTGGGCTGATGGTATACATAATAGAAAAGCGGTTTTCGAACTATATTTTAGAAAATTACCTTTTGGCAATGGTTATGCAATTTTTGCGGGATTAGAGAGAATTCTTGAATATTTACGTGATTTTCGTTTCACGGATTCGGACATAACGTATTTGCGTGAAGAGGTTGGTTATAAAGAGGATTTTATCGAGTATTTAAAAAATATTCGCTTTACAGGGGATATGTATTCTATGGTGGAAGGAGAAACTGTTTTCGCTAATGAACCAATTATACGCATTGAAGCACCTTTAGTGGAAGCGCAACTAATTGAAACTGCATTACTTAACATTGTGAATTACCAAACCTTAATTGCAACAAAGGCTAGCCGTATTAAACAAATTATAAAAAATGAAGTAGCGATGGAGTTCGGTACACGACGCGCTCAGGAGATGGACGCAGCGATTTGGGGAACGCGTGCGGCGTTTATTGGTGGTTTTGCTTCAACTAGTAATGTGCGAGCAGGTAAACTCTTTAATATTCCAGTATCGGGTACACATGCACATGCACTTGTACAAGCCTATAAAAATGATTATGATGCATTTCATTCCTATGCAAAACGTCATCGTGATTGCGTATTCCTTGTAGATACTTACAATACGTTAAAATCGGGTGTGCCAACAGCGATCCAAGTGGCTAAAGAACTTGGAGACAAAATTAATTTTATTGGCATTCGATTAGACAGTGGGGATATAGCATTCTTGTCAAAAGAAGCACGTCGTATGTTAGATGAGGCAGGATTCCAAAATGCTAAAATTATCGTATCAAATGACTTAGATGAATACACGATCTTAAACTTAAAGGCTCAAGGTGCAAAAGTTGATGTGTGGGGAATTGGTACAAAGCTCATTACTGCCTATGACCAACCAGCTTTAGGGGCTGTGTATAAAATGGTTGCTATTGAAAATAACGATGGGCAATTAGAAGATACGATTAAAATTTCTGCGAATGCTGAAAAGGTAACGACGCCAGGTCTTAAACACGTATATCGCATTATTGATCGAAAGAATGGCAAGGCAGAGGGAGATTACATCACTATGCAAGATGAAAATCCTCAATCAGAGGAAAGAATTAAAATGTTCCACCCTGTTCATACTTTCGTATCAAAATTTGTAACGAACTTTGAAGCTAAGAATTTACATCATCATGTAATTAAAAATGGTGTAATACATTATCAAAATCCTACTTTGGAAGAGATGCGCGATTATGCAGCTAATAATTTAGAGTTGTTATGGGATGAATATAAACGCGCCATGAATCCTGAGGAATACCCAGTCGATTTAAGCCAAAAATGCTGGAATAATAAAATGCGTAATATTGAAGAAGTAAGTGAAATGGTCAATCGATTGTAAAGTGTAAGGAGTGAAGGACAAAATGACATTACAGCAAGAAATCATTAAGGAATTACGTGTGTTACCTACTATTGATGCGCAGGAAGAGATTCGCAAATCCATTAATTTTTTAAAGGACTATGCGCGTCGCTATAGCTTTGTAAAGGGATTTGTTCTTGGGATATCAGGTGGTCAAGATTCCACGTTAACTGGAAAATTAACGCAGCTTGCAGTCGATGAATTAAATGCCGAGGTGGGAGAAGCGAAGTACTCATTTTGGGCTGTTCGTTTACCATATGGTGTGCAAGCGGATGAAAAGGATTGTCAGGATGCGCTTGACTATATTAAACCTACGAAGACTTATACGGTCAACATTAAAGATGCAGTCGATGCAAGTGTTAGAACATTAACGAATGCGGGTATTGAACTAAGCGATTTCGCTAAAGGGAACGAAAAGGCACGTGAGCGAATGAAGGTGCAGTATTCTATTGCTGCTATGAATAATGCTGTTGTATTAGGTACCGATCATGCTGCGGAGGCAATTACAGGATTTTACACAAAATTTGGGGATGGTGGTGCGGATTTAATGCCAATCTTCCGTCTCAACAAGCGTCAGGGTAAGCAGTTACTAGCGGCGCTTGATTGCCCACAGCACTTATATTTAAAGGTACCAACTGCGGATTTAGAGGAAGATCGTCCTTCATTACCAGATGAAGTAGCTCTTGGTTTAACGTATGACCAAATTGATGATTATTTGGAGGGGAAGGAAATCTCTGAGGATGCTCGTAAAACATTGGAAGGGCATTATTTACGTTCACAACACAAACGCCATATGCCAATTACTATATTTGATGATTTTTGGAAGTAATTTATAGCTATCAACATAGCGTGGGGTTGATTTTTCATTTCTGACTGGGCGGCTTTCCTGGATGAGCCGATAACTATTTGGGAAAAGAGTTATAAGAAAAAGTGTTAACACTTTTTCTTATAGCTCTTTTCACTTTTTTTAAGCAATTTGGTTCTGTATTATTAAGTTCAAGCATATAATGTCGATATAAATACCTACAAAGTTGATAAAAAGTAAAGGAGGGTAATTATATATGAGGACTTCTAGAGTAAGTTCGACGACTAGTAGTATATTTCGTAACGAACAACAGTATTTACATGCTGGGGATTTAAGTCATAATTTCGGACAAAATCCGAAGAAACAGTTTAAAAACAGTTTGCTAAAGAATAAAGATAAAAAGCATTTAAGTAACACTAGACAAATCCAGCAGCAACGTCCCAATAAAATAGCGGCTAGTTTTGTGGACAATGCTTACGATTTACAAATACGCAATGAATTAAATGAAACTGCCGTTAAGCTAAGTCTTGTCAGCAAGCAAAAGAAGCTTCTCAATAGTTACCGCTCTTCTATATAACATCATAAACTCAAACTCTCTACATCATTCAGGATGTAGGGAGTTTTTTATATTGAAAACCCAAATGGTGTCAACGGAAATCAACCCCTTGCTTTGCCGACAAGTGTTATAAAAAAATAGGAAGTATATATTTTTTATTCAAACTATTTGAAGTCAAGATGTTCAATGAATATTCAAGGTAATTTTTCCAATACTTCACAGCAATTTTTAACTTATTTCACAACTTACCTGTAAAGTATGTAATAGAAACAGAAAAAAAGAAATATTGGGGGAAGCAATTGTGAAAAAAATATGGTTACCTGCACTTGCAACATTACTTTTACTTACTGCATGTGGTACAGAAAAAGATCAAGTTAAGAAAGAAGAGTCTAAGCAAGAAGACGCTACAACAAGTCAAGCAGAAGCAAAGGATAAAACTACACAAGTCGCCTCTTTAGTGGATCCACGTTTACAAGAACCAAAAGAAGGTACAATGTGTGAAATGTGTAATATGAAAGTGTATTTGAAGGACGAAGATATGGGGGAATTCTCTACTCAAGCAATAAAAGAGGATGGAACAATCGCCTTTTATGATGACATAGGCTGTTTAGTAAATGCCGAGGTTGCAAATAATGAAAAGAACGAAAAATTTGTACGTGATTATATCACGAAAGATTGGGTAAAGGTTGATGATGCAACGATCGTCAAAACGGACCTAAAATCTCCGATGAATTGGGGATATATTTATTTCAAAGATAAAGCGGATGCAGACAAATTTATCGCTGACAATCCAACTGCACATGTAGAGGAATTACAAAAAATTAAAGATGATGCGTTAGAGCGTCGTAACAAGAAAATGAAAGAAAAAGCTGAAAAAGAAGCAAAAGGTGAATCTGATTCTATGCATATGGAAGAAAAGAATCACGATGGTCAAAGTCATTAATCGAATGGACTAGGGGGAAATCCTCTAGTCTTTTCGTGCTGAACTGGGAGGTACGGATTGGTGAAAAAAATAGGGTTTGCCTTATTATTTTTTCTATTTATGAGTCAGACAGTGCACGCCGACTTTAATGTACAGGAGGCCATTAATATAGCAAAGCCTGGGGAAGTCGTTCATATTCCTGCTGGTCGTTACCAAGGTAATTTTATTGTGACAAAACCGATAACGCTACAAGGTGAAGAGGGAACGGAACTTATCGGTGAAAGAGACAATCCCTCACTCCGAATTGAAAACACTACTAATGTCACTGTGGAAAATATAAAGTTATCAGGGAAAAATAAAGCGATCGTAGCTAATGCTGTAGATGGACTGGAGCTACGAAAGTTACAAATTAAAGATGTTCATACAGGTATCCATATACAACGCTCCAAAAATATACGTATACAAAATATCAATGTGACTGGTAGTGAAGGTCATTATTCCAAAAAAGGTAATGGGGTGGCTGTTTTTAAGAGTGAGGACATCACTATCGAAGGCACTACTGTTGAGCAAGTGCAGGATGGAATATATGTAGAAGAGGTCAAGCATATTGTTGTTCAACATAATAAGGTAACGAGTAGTCGTTACGGTACACACTTTATGTATACAACTGATGCTGAAGCACTTTTCAATACATATGCTCAGAATGTGACTGGCCTTATGATTATGATGACGACAGACATATTCCTGGAAAATAATATAGTAGCTAATCATTTTGATTTTAATGGCTACGGTATGCTGCTGTATGATGTGCAACAGGCTGAAATTAAACATAACACGATTAAAAATAACCGAACTGGTGTAGCAATGCAGAAAAGTTCAACTATTCAAATTGAAACAAATGATTTTCGGATGAACCAAACAGCCATTGAAGGTACAAAGGTAAGTGACGACACAATGGCTAGTAGTAATAACTTTACAGGTAACATTTTAACGGCTCGCTCTGATAAGCAAGGCTTTCAACTAGTAAGTAATTATTATGATGATTACTCAGGGATTGATTTAAAAGACAATGGTATCGGTGATATTCCATATGTGGCTGTGTCGAGCTTTGGTCAATGGATGGTACGCCAGCCTGTTTACCAATATTTCGTGGCATCTCCGAGCGTCATTTTATTGACATCGCTGGATCAGCAAATTAATAAAACTGAAAAGAATATGCTTGTGGATAATACGCCCAAATTGGCGACGAAGCATGTGAACGAGAAGACTAAGATAAATATGGTGCAAATGTTAGTAGGATTATTCTTGACATTAAGTAGTTTATGGCTATGGAAAAGAGGAATAACAGAATGAAAAAATGGATGATGATTGTAATGCTATGTTGTGGTGTTTTGATGGGCTGTAGTGAAAAAACATATGAGCCTCGTGAAATAGTTAGTGAAACCGATGTTTGTAAAATTTGCAATATGAGTATCGTTCACAATGCATATGCTGGTCAGATTGCATTGAAAAATGGTGATTATGAAATTTTTGATGACATTGGCTGTCTAATGGAATATATAGAAGCGAATGGGGAAGGTGAGATTGGAGCGGCCTTTATTAAAGATGCAGCAAAAAATGAATGGATTGACGTTTTTAACGCTGTTTATGTATACAACAAGGATTATTGGACTCCGATGAATTATGGGGTAGTTGCGCTCGATTCAAAGGAAGCAGCACAGGTGTGGATGACTAAAGAGGGAGAAGGTCAGCTGCTTGCTTATAAGGATTTACACGATTTTAAATGGGGGATCCATAAGTGATGTACAGTAGGCTTATTAAACTAGAATTAAAGCAAATGCTCAGAAGTCGTTGGATGCAACTTGTAGGCATACTTTTCACATTCGTTTTTACAGCTATCATTGTCATACAGCAAATGGCATTGCCGGATGTAGAGGGTTTTACAAGACAGACTGCTTCGTTTTTAAATGTATTGTTGTTTTTATTGCCTCTGTTTATTTTAACGATCGGTAGTATGAGCATCGCTGGTGATGTGGAATCAGGCTGGTTTTCGTTATTAAAGACATATCCGATGACACGTCTGCAATATATTGCCGGAAAGTATATTGCCTCTGTGCTTGCCTTTTTATTAGTCATTGTCGTGGCGTTTGGCGTAATTTTAGCGCTTGGTGGATTTCTTGGTGGAGTGCGTTTGCCATTTATTTTCATTATTCTAACTTTGCTATGTATCTTTATTTTTGTGTCATTGGCTATTGTTGTGGGGGCATTTGCAAAAACAAGATTATTTGCACTGTCGTTATCACTTGTATTTTGGTCCGTTTTTTTATTGCTAATTTCTTACGCTTTAATGGCTATTGGAACGATCGTGGCGGGCCATATTCTGCAAAAACTGACGATTATAGCGATACATATTAATCCTGTGGAGTGGCTGCGCTTTGGTTACTTTATATTTACAGATCAGGCTAGTGTGCTTGGACCGGCATTTTATCAAGTAACGCAGTTTTATTCGTCACCACTAGGTTACGTAGTATACGTAGCTGTGACATTGCTTTGGATAGTATGTCCATTAGTATACACTAGCTTACTTTTATCTTCTTTCAGTGAAAGAAGGTAAAGTCTCCGGCGGATGACACAGAATCGGGAAAGGTATCTTAAAGGATGTTAGCCTAAAATCACCGTATCCATGCGATAACTGCTAACTGGCCTGCATCATGCTGTTGCTGTCGGCTTCGCTTTGGGCACAGACAAAACTAGTTGCTGCTTTCGCGCAAAAAAACATTTTGCAGGCGTAATCACAAAGCCGTTTCAAAACGCAATTATGTCGAGGCATAATTGATAGAAAGGGGAGAGAAGATGATGCTTTTAGAAACAAAGAAGTTATCGAATATTTATGATAATAATAGAGGTCTTCATGAAGCCTCCTTTTCTTTACAGGCGGGGCGTATTTTAGCGCTTGTAGGAGGAAATGGTGCTGGAAAGAGTACTTTAATTCGCCTGCTAACTGGGCAAGAAAAACAAAAATCAGGAGAAATAATATGGCATAAACCACAGGCTATTCGATATATGCCTGACGATGTGGACTTTCCGTCTATGTTAACAGCTGCAGAAATTTTGCAACTACTTGCCTCTTTAAAGAAAATTGGCAAAAAGGAACAGGAAGATGTACTGAGACGCGTAGCTTTATGGGATGTTCGAAAGCAAAAAGTGAAGCATTTCTCAAAGGGGATGCGTCAACGGCTTAATCTCGCTCAAAGTTTACTTGGTGACGGTTCTTTGCTTATTTTAGATGAGCCTACGAATGGTCTTGATCCTTTTTGGATTGCGGAGCTGAAAAAAATGATGCTCGAGGAAAAAGCAAAGGGCTGTACTGTAATTTTTTCTACGCATTTGCTTGCTTTTGCGGAGGAAATAGCGGACGATGTGTTAGTTTTACATGAAGGAAATATACTTATTTCTGGCGAATTAAAGGAAATATTTTTACAAGAAAATTCATCTTCGTTAGAGAATTTATGGTTAAAAAAATTAAATCTGTAACATTTTGATAGGTAATAACGTTATACTAAAAGATAGGTTTGTTTGAATTGTATTCAGACAAGCCTTCTTTTTCATGCTAAAGTAATATTCTTTTTTTCGCTACATGCTCGAGCTATAGGGATGAAGTAATAGATGAGTGTTTCATACTAATTGTGTTACTAAACATATTTCGTTATTCTTAAAGGAGTTGTCATGCAATTCGAATAATTGCTGAAAATGATATAGGAGGTTTTTGATTTATGAATTCACAAATACAAGATGTATTAGAAAATATAGAAAAAGTAATGATAGGCAAAAGAGAGGTTGCAGAGCTCAGCATCGTAGCTTTGCTGGCAAGAGGGCATGTCTTGCTTGAGGACGTACCAGGTGTTGGTAAAACGATGATGGTGCGAGCGCTGGCAAAATCCTTTGACGCACAGTTTAAAAGGATTCAATTTACACCTGATTTATTACCGTCTGATGTTGTAGGGGTTTCTATTTATAATCCAAAAACGTTGGAATTTGAGTTTCGACCTGGTCCGATTATGGGAGATGTCATTTTAGCTGATGAAATTAACCGTACGTCTCCTAAAACACAATCTGCTTTACTTGAGGGGATGGAGGAAGCCTCTGTCACGATTGATGGTAAAACCTTAACAATCAATCAACCATTTTTCGTTATGGCCACTCAAAATCCAATTGAGCATGAAGGAACATATCCGTTACCAGAAGCACAGCTAGATCGTTTCTTACTAAAAATAAAAATGGGCTATCCTTCAAGAGGACAAGAAGTGGAAATTCTCCGTCGTGCTGAACATGGTAAACCAATTGAAAAAATTGAAGCAGTGCTAACAGTTGCGCAATTAAACGAATTGCAGGAGCTTGTACAGGGTGTGTATGTTGAAGATTCGGTCAAAAACTATATGGTCGAGCTAGCGACTCAAACAAGGGAAAATAGCTATGTATATTTAGGCGTAAGTCCTCGCGCAACGATTGCTTTAATGAAAGCTTCACAAGCTTATGCATTTATTAAAGGGCGTAGCTATGTTACGCCTGATGATGTTCAATATTTAGTACCATTTGTTTTTAGCCATCGTCTAGTATTAAAACCAGATGCTCGTTACGATAACGTTACGGCAGAGGAAATTATTGAGCGAATTATTGCGAAAACACCTGTGCCGACAAAGAGGTTTGCAGAGCAATGAAGAAATGGAAAGCTTTAATTGAGAAAAGTAAACATTTCTTATTAGTATCTTTGTTAATGATCATAACGTTTTGTTATGCCATGTTCCAAGGTGGATTTGTCAGCTGGTTTGTGTTTTTTACAGTTAGTCCGTTTTTGTTATATGCATTTATTTTCTTACTGGTGAAAGAAGATATTTTACTAGTGGAACGCAAAATTGAGCCCTCCCATGTAGAGAGTGGACAATCTGCTAAGGTTACAATTACGGTGGAACGAAAAACACGCTTTCCGTTTGCTTATATGATGATGGAGGAACTTGTGAACAGTGAAGCCCTTGTTCAATCAAGGGTGCAAGGAACGAATAGCATTAAGTTCGTTGGCTTCAGGAAAAAATTTAGCTGGGATTACGTGTTGGAAAATATGTCCCGTGGCGAGCATCGTTACTTAGGTGTTACGATTGTATTCTGTGATTTTTTTGGCTGGGCAAAAAAGCGAGTTACGGCAGAAAAGGAACAAGTCATTTTAGTTTACCCGAGAGTACGCGAGATGAGATATGCCGCGCTTCAAACAAAATTTGATGTTGGTACAATGATGTCACCTTATTCAATTGTTAAAGATACATCCATGGCTGTTGGCTTACGTGAGTATGTTCCAGGTGACCGTTTTTCGTGGATTCACTGGAAATCATTTGCGAAAACACAAACATTGCAATCTAAGGAATTTGAAGATCGTCAATCGCAGGAGTTAATGTTAATACTCCATGCTGGAAAATCTCCGTTATTTGAAGAAAAAATTGAGCTTGTAGCTTCGATGCTACAAACAATTGTCGGAGAACGTGGAGATATATCATTTGTTTCAGCTGGTTCGAACACGAAGGTATTTCCGATTATCCAAGGTAATAAGCAGCTAGATCAAGTAATGCATCATTTAGCTGCTATAAAACCTGCTGAAACGGTCAAATTTCAATTACGAGATCAGCAAGTGTTTAAGCATATTGCAACATTACTGTATGTTACGAGTGAAGTATCGGATGAATTACTTCATTCTCTAGCCAATATGGTGAAAAGCTGTATTTGTTTTGTAGTAGCGGAGCAACCACCTATGCAAACAGAATTGGCGAAGCGTTATAGACAAATTCATGTTGTACACGTAAATCCAACAGATTATTACAATCTGTTCACGGAGGTGATGAAGCCGTGAAAAAATCACTAGGAAATTTTATAGAATTAGCAATAGCATACGTAATAATTTTTCTAATTTTACGTGAATGGCTTATTCCTGTCATGCAGCTGACGAATACAGGCTTGGTTCATTTGTTTTTAGTGTTTATCGGTCTAGCATTGATACTCAGCTTATTTCAAGTACATCCGATATTGTCGGGCTTAGTGAAATTAGGTTATATTACTTGGTTTATAGTGTTTGTTTATAGTGAAAGTCCCTTTTTTTCAGGACAGACAATACCATTTTTAATACATGAGTGGAAATGGAATATGACGACCATTCTTTCGGGCGATTTTGGACAAGTTTCGGATTCATTTAGAACGGTGCTATTCCTTGCGCTTATTTGGATGTTAATATACCTAATTCATCATTGGATAACTGTGCGGAAAAATATATTCTATTTCTTCGCGTTAACTGTATTCTTTATTGCCACACTAGATACGTTTAGTGACTATGATGGAAAGGTAGCGATTGTTAAAGTACTTGTGCTTGGATTAATAATGACTGGTTTACTGTTTGTTAAAAGCTTATGGCTTCAAACAGATGCACCGAGCAATGTAATAGGAAAGTGGAAACTGGTTATTCCGATGATCGTTTCGGTAATGCTCATTAGTTCAGTGGCATTCTTTTTACCTAAGACAGGACCGACCTGGGCTGATCCTGTGCCTTTTATTAAAGGTGTTGCAGGGCAAGGGAACGGTGGAACAAGTGCAAAAACAGTTGGTTACAGCGAGGATGATAGCCGATTAGGAGGACCGTTTCAAGGTGATAATACACTAATTTTTACGGCAACTTCTCGTGATCGCCATTATTGGCGTATAGATACAAAGGACACTTATACTTCGAAGGGCTGGATTCTTTCGAAGGGGAACTTTGGCAAAAATGTTTACCAAACAAATACCCCTATCCAAACTTCGTTACAAGTTGGATCTCTAGAAAAAGAACGTCAAATTCAAATAGACATTGCTACTCCAATGCCATTTTTATTGCAAACGTATGGTATGATATCTGTTTCTGCCCAAGATTCACCGCTGTTTATTCAGGATGAACACACTGAAAAAATAGCAATAGAACAACAGAATGGTGAATCGAAATTATTGTCTAACTATACGATTTCTTATAGTGAGCCAGAATATAGCATGAAGCAGCTTCAAATGTCTAAAACAGCTACGTTAGCAACATTAGATCCTTCCTTTAATCGTTTTTTACAATTGCCAAATACACTTCCGCCACGTGTAGTGAATTTAGCGAAAGAAATCACACACGATAAGGCTTCCGTATATGATCAAATAAAAGCAGTTGAAAGTTATTTTTCATCTCACGGCTTTAGATACGATAAAAAAGAAGTAGCAATTCCGGCTGAGGGACAAGATTATGTTGATCAGTTTTTATTTGATACTAAAGTTGGCTACTGTGATAATTTCTCAACATCAATGGTGGTCCTCTTACGTTCGGCAGGGATACCCGCACGTTGGGTAAAAGGCTTCGCACCGGGTAAGCCTGGTCGAATAACAGATGGTTTACAGGAGTATCAAGTTACAAATGATAATGCACACTCATGGGTCGAAGCATATGTACCTGGAACAGGCTGGATGGAGTTTGAACCGACAATTGGATTTTCTAGAAATATGAATATCAATTATGATATGGAGCAAGACACTCCTCAGGAGGAGCAAGTACTGCAGCCAGAAAAAAAGCAAGAACAACCAAAGAAGCAAGAGCAAGAGCCGAAGAAAGAAACATCTAGCTCAACGTCGTTTAGTTTTGATTCTGTTTGGACATGGATGAAAAAGCTTACTTATGTATGGATTGCTCTAGGCATTTTGATGGTCATCGCTAGCATTGCTTTGTTTATGCAACGTAAAACGTGGATACCTAAAATGCAAGTACGAGCATTTCGTAAAAAAGAAGCGGACTGGACAAATTTTGATGCTTCCTATCATGTTTTAATGAAGCAATTATCTCGTATTGGGTTACGCCGGAAAGATGGCGAAACATTACGTGCATTTGCTATAAGAGTAGATGAGTCGCTTGAGACAGAAGAGATGCAAAAACTAACTGCTGTATATGAACAGCATATTTATGGTAAAGATAAACAAGAGGTTGATTTCATGGAACTGAAAGAAAGTTGGGAAAATTTAATCAATCGCACTATCAGTTGATTTTGATGGGTACAAAGAGTAAAATGAAAAAAATTATATATGATGAGGATTGCTTTCATATAAGTTCGATAATAAGGTTCGGATGTTTCTACGAAATCACCGTAAATGATTTCTCTATGAAGGTGAATGTTTTGGTTAGGTGAGAAGGTTAGTAATTAGTAAATCACTTTTCTTTGCTACGCATTCGCCTTTATAAATTTAGAGCTTATGAACGCGTAGGAAGTTTTTACTTCCATACGCGTTTTTCTTTGAACATATGAAAAGTCCTTTAAAAATAGTAGAAGAGGTGGATATATTGTCAGCAAGCCCTTTATTAGAGCAAGAAAAAATCGTCGTTCTTGATTTCGGTAGCCAATTTAACCAATTGATTACACGTCGTATCCGTGAATTTGGCGTTTTCAGTGAGTTACATCCTCATACGATTACAGCTGAAGAAATTAAAGGTATGAACGCAACAGGTATTATTTTTTCAGGTGGTCCAAACTCAGTTTATGACGAAAATGCCTTCCATGTAGACCCAGCTATTTTCGAATTAGGCTTACCAATCTTAGGTATTTGCTATGGTATGCAATTAATGGCACATACGCAAGGTGGTAAAGTTGAAGGTGCTGAAACACGTGAATATGGTAAAGCAGAAATTAAAGTAACAGCTTCAAACAAGTTATTCGGTAACTTACCAACTGAGCAAATCGTTTGGATGAGCCATGGTGACCATGTAACAGAAGTACCTGCTGGTTTTGAAGTAATCGCAACAAGTGCTGCTTGCCCAATCTCTGCAATGGCAAATGTAGAACGTAAACTATATGCAGTACAATTCCACCCAGAAGTACGTCACTCTGTATACGGTAACGACTTATTACGTCAGTTCGTATTCGACATTTGTGGAGCAAAAGGCGATTGGTCAATGGCAAACTTCATTGAGCTTGAAATCGCAAAAATCCGCGAAATAGTAGGCGACAAAAAAGTATTATGTGCACTTTCTGGTGGTGTAGACTCTTCAGTTGTTGCTGTTCTAATTCATAAAGCAATTGGCGACCAACTAACTTGTATGTTCGTTGACCACAACTTAAACCGTAAAGGTGAAGTTGAGCAAGTTATGAAAACATTCACAGAAGACTTCGACATGAATGTTATTAAAATTGATGCGCGTCAACGTTTCATGGATAAACTTGCGGGCGTTTCTGATCCAGAACAAAAACGTAAAATTATCGGTAACGAATTTATTTACGTATTCGATGAAGAAGCAGCTAAACTTGAAGGAATGGACTTCCTAGCACAAGGTACGCTTTACACAGATATCATTGAATCTGGAACATCAACTGCACAAACTATTAAATCTCACCATAACGTTGGTGGTCTTCCGGAAGACATGCAATTCCAATTAATTGAGCCACTTAACACATTATTTAAAGACGAAGTGCGCGCACTAGGATTAGAGCTTGGCCTTGACGAAAAAATTGTTTGGCGTCAACCATTCCCAGGTCCAGGTCTAGGAATCCGTGTACTTGGTGAAGTAACAGAAGAAAAACTAGAAATCGTACGCGAATCTGATTTCATCCTACGTGAGGAAATCGCAAAAGCTGGTCTTGATCGCGACATCTGGCAATACTTCACGGTATTACCTGACATCCGTTCAGTTGGCGTAATGGGCGATGCACGTACGTATGACTACGCAATCGGTATCCGTGCGGTAACATCTATCGACGGTATGACTTCTGACTGGGCACGCATTCCTTGGGATGTTCTAGAGAAAATCTCTGTCCGCCTAGTAAATGAAGTAAAACACGTTAACCGCGTGCTGTATGATATTACATCTAAGCCACCTGCAACGATTGAGTGGGAATAATCCCCTCGTTTGATTTTGAATAAAAAGCTAGTCTGATTTTTCAGACTAGCTTTTTATTTCTTTTTTCAGCATTAAAAATAAGAAAAGTACACCAATTTCTACGATTAACGAGATAAAAATAACATTTAAATGGAAGAAAATCACGCTTATCAAAATAGCTATACAAATAAATATTGAACTATATCGATAATTTTTTGATTGATAAAAGAATGAATATGGTAACAAATGTGCACCGTAAATAATTGCATAAACAGGTAAGACCCACATAGGTGCTTTAAGTAATAAAAGAATACAAATAATTAAATATAAAATTTGATTGTTTGTTGCAATCAATAGTCCATTAATTAATGGATTTTCTTTATAAAATAAATCAACATTTAATAGTTTGGCACAAAGAATTGACACAGGAAACAGCAATGCACCACAAGATAAAATACCAATATTTTTTATCATTAAATCTAAAGGCAGCAACGCAATTACTGTGATAACTCCCCAAATAAATATTGAGGCCATTATAAAAGGAAGCCCCTTCTTTTGTTTCTGAGCAATATCGTTTAATAGTACTTGTAAGCTAGTATTGAGGTTCATTTCAGTCTCCTTAATTTTCAAGCGATCTATTCAAACTATCCGCTATTTTTTTATTTTCATATTTTGAGAAAAAATAAAATCCGATGATATGACCAATCAACGTTATCACTAAAATTAGCAATAAATAAGGTTTAATAATTGCAAATGCTTTCAGTGAAAAAAGATATACACTTCCTATGCCACAGAAAAAATTCGAAAAGGTACTAATAGTAATTTTAGATGTTACTTTTAATGTTGAGTAGTTCCATAAATATGGATAAGTTATACCAAAAACAATCCCCATCAGAACACTAATACCAATTAAATTCCAAATGTAAAGAAAGTTGACTGTTTCTTCGTGAAGATTAAAAATAGTAATTAAGAAAACAATCCAAATCAACCCCAAAAATGAAACGTATAAAAAGCTGTTTTTTAAGTCTTTTATCATATTAATTTCTCCTTAATAGATTTTGCATAATGTCTACTGACAATATACTTATTTTGTTGTTTTGTAATAACTTCCAATCTAGCGTGACTTCCCGAAGCAAATGAGTGTATTTGATGCAAATTCAAAATCATTGAATTATTGATTCTAACCAATCCGAATGATTCCAAGTAAGATAATTCTTTTAAAATCTTATTCAGCAATAGTTCTGTACCATTTATTAAAAAGATTTTGGTGAAATGACCAGATGCTTCAATTGCCTCGATGTTATTGAGTTCAATCATAACCTGGCGATTTGTTTTGAGATCTGTTGCGCTTAAAGTTATAGATTGAAAAAATTGCTGTTCAATTGTCGATAGCAATTCTTTATTCGATGGATTACTGATAATCTCAATTTCAGAAGATGATTGATTGTTTTTCCATATGTAGTTGAATTTCATGTGGATCTCCTTTCTGTTTTAATCGTAGCAACACTTCTCGGAACTTACGACGATTTTTCGTTTTGTTGCAAAATAAATAGGTTTTGTTACAACGTTGATTCAGTAAATTTAAAGCTACAGTTTTTACACCATCCATTTTTCTATACAGAAGTCTGCCACTATAGCTGGTAAAGATAAATACATATTCTGCAGATGAAGAAGTTAAACTGATTGTATATTTTTAAGGAATAAGGAGTTGAGAAAGTAGAGGATGTTAAGCCGCAAATTTTGAAATTCTTTATTTTAAGGATAATACTTTCGAAACATTAGGTATAGTAAACTAATAAATATAAAAAGGATTCTATGTCGTTGTTTAATTTAGGAGGGACGGAAATGGAAAAAAATATAGCGATGATTCACACACTTGCTATTGGTATGCCGAAAGAATTGCATTATAGTAATGGGCGCTCAATGATTACAGGGATTGAAAAACGAAAAGTACAAGAAGTATATTTGTCTGCTCGTGGATTTGAGGGGGACGATGTAGCAGATAAAAAACATCATGGTGGTCCCGACCGTGCCGTTTGTTTATATCCTGCGGAGCATTACATACAATGGGAACAGGAACTTGGTAAAGCATTGCCGACAGCAGCATTCGGTGAAAACTTAACAGTAACGAATATGTTGGAAGCGGATATTTGTATTGGTGATATTTATAAAATAGGTAATGCTGTCATTCAAGTTACCCAAGGACGTGTACCTTGTAGTACGATTGATAAATATGCTGAGGCGAACATTTTACTTAAACGTTTAATTGAAACAGGTTATACGGGCTTCCTTGCTCGTGTACTGGAAGAAGGGACAATCTGTGCAGATTCAAAAATTGAATTAGTGGAAAAGCACCCTGAAGGTATTTCAGTTTTACATTGCAACGAAGTGTATTTTAAAAACAAAGACGCACTTGCGATGAAACGTATACAAGTAGTTGATGCATTAGCAGAAGATTGGAAACAAAAATTAGAAAAAAGAATTCAGCTCTTGCAAAGTAAAGTGATGAACTAAACATATGTTGCTCATGGGCTCTATCATTAAAATCCTCAAGAATTCGAATGAGTTCAAAGGGGATTTTTTTATTTTATAACTTTCGATAAAACGTTCAGTCTTGACCTAGTTATGCAACGATTTCTTAAAACGTGAACATTAAATAAGGATTTTACACGAACTTTCGTGTGTATTTTATAATAAATGTTCGGAAATAGGGTTGAAATCTGAAAAGTGAAATGATATATTGATTGTAAATTAAATATGTCGTCGTATAATGTCGGGGATAAGGCCCGTGAGTTTCTACCAAGTTACCGTAAATAACTTGACTACGATTTTAGTTATATATACCAATGTATAGACACTAATTGATTTCACGCTAGTAATGGTGAAATGTATCGTAGACATGCGACTAGTAGAGTAGTCAGCGTGTCTTTTTTGTTTTCGATATTGAAGACGACCATACGGAGGATTTCTTTAAAATGAAAAAGTATTTCATGTTCGATCAATTAGGAACTAATTATCGCCGCGAAATAATAGGTGGTATTACAACATTCCTTGCTATGGCTTACATTTTAGCTGTTAACCCTGGTATGTTAGAAAATGCAGGAATGGATAAAGGGGCTGTATTCGTAGCTACAGCATTAGCAGCTGCAGTCGGTTCTCTGATTATGGGTATTTTCGCTAAATTCCCAATTTCACTTGCTCCTGGTATGGGCCTAAACGCATTCTTTGCTTTCACTGTAGTTGGAGCGTACGGTATTCCATGGCAAACTGGCTTAACGGGTGTTTTCTTCTCAGGTGTTATCTTTATCATTCTTTCGTTAACAGGTATTCGTGAAACAGTCATTAATGCAATTCCAGTACAACTTAAATATGCAGTTTCAGCAGGTATTGGTTTATTTATAACATTTGTTGGCTTACAAGGAGCGGGCATTATAACAGATAGCCCGGCTACATTGGTTACTTTAGGAACATTCTCTGGTGCAACTTTACTAGCTGTATTCGGGATTGTCCTTTCGATTATTCTTATTATTAAACTACGAAGTATTGGTATCTTCTTAGGGATGGTTATAACAGCAATTGTTGGTATGATTACAGGTGTCATTGTACCTCCTACAGCAGTTGTTTCAGCAATTCCAAGTGTAGATTCTACGTTTATGGTAGCTTTAAAACCAATTTTCAATGACTTTGATTCATTAGTAAACGTTAAATTTTTAGTAGTTGTCTTAACATTCTTGTTTGTAGATTTCTTTGATACAGCAGGTACTTTAATGGCAGTTGCGACACAGGCAGGATTAGTAAAAGATAATAAATTACCACGTGCAAGCCGTGCATTGATGGCTGATGCTCTTGCAACAACAATTGGTTCTTTATTTGGTACATCAACAACTACTGCGTATGTAGAATCAACTTCTGGTGTAGCAGCAGGTGCTCGTTCAGGTTTCTCTGCTGTAGTAACTGCAATACTATTCCTAGTAGCATTATTCTTCTCACCATTACTAGCTGTAGTAACTCCAGCAGTAACAGCGCCAGCTCTAGTTATTGTAGGTGTTCTGATGGTATCTTCATTACGTTTAATTGATTGGGATAAATTCGAAATTGCCGTACCTGCTTTCTTTACAGTAATCATGATGCCTCTTGGTTACTCAATCGCTACCGGTATTGCAATAGGCTTTGTCTTTTATCCAATAACAATGCTTTTAGCGGGTCGTAAAAAAGAAATTCATCCTATGATGTACGGATTGTTCTTTGTTTTCCTTGCATACTTTATATGGGTACGCTAAATATAAAGATAAACAGCACCTCAATTGTTGACTAACAATTGTAGGTGCTTTTCTTATTGAAGAATTGAAAACTATAAAACTATCTACTGTTTAAAATGTAAATATAGAATGTATAACATTCATGTGTAGTTGAATTCTATATTATAGAAGAAACTCCCTTTAACTCCATTCAGTTGTAGAGGAAGTCAGTCGTTGTCACGTCCTATTGTAAAGACTGAGAGACCGACCAACATCATGTTTGCCTAAAGCCTCCGATCTATGTCGGACGCAATTATGCTAAGGTATA
Organism: Lysinibacillus sp. NPDC095746; assembly: GCF_044763535.1. NCBI lineage: Bacteria > Bacillati > Bacillota > Bacilli > Caryophanales > Bacillaceae > Lysinibacillus > Lysinibacillus sp. NPDC095746. The sequence continues at coordinate 323 of NZ_JBIWGL010000024.1, read as the reverse complement.
ATTGATTTATTTGGAATAGTTTTACTTTAAAAAATCACTTGCAAACTTAATATTAAGGTGATATATTTATAAACGTTGTTACGAAACAACAACAACTAAAAAAAACTACTAGCATAAATGATTGACATAGAGTCAACACTATGTTAAAGTATAGTAAGTCACTTAAATGTGACGAACTAATGAACCTTGAAAACTGAACAAGCAAAACGTAATCAATAAAGTTTTTACTAGCTAACCTTGAGTTAGTGAACGAAACAAAATTTTGGACATCAAACATGATGCCAGCAAAACAATTTGAGCTAATCAAATTTCTTTTTATGGAG
>NZ_JBIWGL010000023.1:67813-71795 GCF_044763535.1 Lysinibacillus sp. NPDC095746 | reverse complement strand
AGTCACAGTGCCAAATGAAAAAAGCGAGGTATTCGACGATTAACCGCTGAATACCTCGCAATGTGAGAAGATATGGACTTTTTCAGTGCCCTCCTGTCAAATTGGACGTTTTCTTTTTATATTTTCAAGATTGGTAGACTTAATTAGTTGTTCAATTGGGTAGTAATTGTGTACTCATGAAACACTTTGACAACATCCTTGTGAGGAACGCCACTTTTTACATTAATAGAGTGCGGAACGAGTGTGATATTTGTTATTGGCTCCATATTTTCCTTCTGGAAGCGAAGTGTAGAATTTTCGAGCATTGTTTTAAAAGCAGATTGACCTAACTGATTATTATTCTGGTCGTATAATCTAAATTGGACATCATAATCCATTGTCTTGTCAGGCGCCGGAAACATATGATAATAAAGAATTAATGAAACGGGTGATTGAGTAATTTTTTCAACTACAACTTTCTGTCCGTTCGGTAAAGAAAAAGATTGATTAATCATGGTTTCTGTTGTTTTAGCCGCAATGGCTTCACCTGTGGCAGTGAAATTAAATTCCCAAGGGTCACTAAGTTTATCGCTTTTAAAAGAAAACTGAATGTCATGTGGCTTAGAAAGCTCTATATTTGGAATGCTAATTGAACTATAAATGACAAATGTTTGGTCATCGATTTGATCATTACCTGCTCCTCCTCCTGACCCAGACTCTACTTCCTTCCCATCTATTTTTATTTCAGGGAAAAGGGGCAGGTAATCTGTGTCTGGAAGGTGCTTATTAATTTTAAGATATTCCGAGTTTGGGACGGGTTTATTGCTATGATAAGTAGTCGTGATGAAAAGTTCTCCTTGATCTAACATAACTTCATTTAACGTTAAGGTTCCATGTTTATTTTCTTTTGTTTGTCCGATTATATTTTTATACGTTGTATACATTTCGTCATTTACATCTGGGTGATTCATATATTGTTCAATAAAGCTACCTATTATGGGCAATTTAGCAAGTGCATTTGGGCTAGAAATGGCTATTGTAGCGGCAAGCATAGCGATACCTACCCCACTTAAAATTGTAAGCTTCTTCTTTTTTGATGTTTGAGTTTTCAATTTTGAATGCAGTCGTTTTTTTATACGTGCTATTTCTAAATCTGACAACGGGGTTTCATCATATTTTTCTGTTTGAATCTTTGCTCGATTAAATAGTTTAAATAATTCACTCATTTTTATAGCCTCCCTGTAATCCATTTTTGTTTTAATGCACGAAGTTTATGACGTCCACGGGAAAGTCTGTTATGTATAACCGGGACAGACACATTAAATTCTTTTGCAATGTTCTTGGAATTTACATTATCTAAATAATATTTTTTAAATAATAATTGGTCCTCAACAGATAAATGTTGTAACAGCTCTTCGACGTCCTCTAATTCTGTCCTCTCAGTATTTGTGAAAGACTCTTCAAATTCTAAAGTTGAAATGTAGCGATCATTATAACGTTGTAATTTTTTTCTTCGATCCAGCGCTTTATATTTAGCAATGATCGCAATCCAATTTTTAAAAGATCCTTTCGCTTCATCGAAAAATTCACCATTCTCCCAAATAGCAAGTAGTGTGTCATCCAAACATTCATCAACTTCTTCTAAGTAAGGAAAGAGATGTTTAGTGATGATGCTTCGTAGTAATCCACCATATTGCTCAATGATGAAATGTAAAGCATGTTCATTGTGATGTTGTAGTTCATAAACGACATTTTCAGCTTGTATATTCATAACAAACTCCTTTCTAAATTTAGTCGCTTCTTACCAGTTTGCTTGTATAGTCAGTGAATAGAACTATTGTTTATCTGAAAACTTATCAGGCAAACAGGTGAGGCATCTATTTCATCGTTCACTATTAAATACGATTTTTTTTATTGAAAGCTATCCTGGAAAAAAACTTTTTTAAATTAATTTGATTTTTCGTCATATTTTACGAAGAGTGCGTAAGAATAGTGTAAATGTTTTCACTCTGCTTTGGAGCATACATATGCAATCAACATGACCAGTTTTATCCGAAAAAAATTATCATATTTCTTGTCTTTACATATTATAACGAGAGGATGTTGAATAAAGTGAAACTTTCGTTCATGGCAGTTGATCTTCCACTAGTATCAATGCTAGTAAATTTAAACAATTTTTGAGAAATGGCTTATTAAGACTTGGAAGGAGCGAAGGAAATGAATAATGAAAACAAAAAAAAACATTTTCTATGTGAAGCGCTCTACGACATAAAAGCACTCCAGGATATGATAAAGGATTTTCATTCTAAATATTTTGGTCAGCTTCTTGTGAAATTAGTGGGAGGCGATACGATTCCTTTTTTTTTAATAACACACAACGGCAGTCATTTAAGGTTGATGGATACTGTAAAGCAGTTTGAAACAGAGTTTTTTCGCATAGAGGCTATTGATCGAGAAAGTTGCCGCGGAACAGTTTCACTTTTGCGAGCCTATGATTATGAAGGACATGATACGAATTTAATAGCAGAGGTTGTCCGATTAGAGCGAACATCCTCAGAAAAATCCATTGACTTAAGTGGTATATCTGCAATTCAGTTATTAAAGCCTGACATGTTAAAAGGGAAATTTATCATTGAGCCCAAATGGTGAAGCTAAACCCTTCGGCGGATGTTACGGAAATCGAAGGGGCTAAAAAAGATATTAGCCTTTGGCATTACTGAAATGACCGACATCGTGTCGTCCTTCGTGCAGCCTAAGCACAAAGCCGAAAATACGACTAAAATAACATGAAAATTAGAGCATCTGTCTAGGTGCACGTTGTAGTCATTGAATTTATTAGGGAGAATCCTATGAAGGGAAGAGATTAATGGATGACAATTATTGGAATGTTGCATCATCGGCTAGATCCTAGAACTGTTCTAAAGTCATATGCATTTGCGGCCGTTGCACAAGCAGAAGGCGCTCAATTTTTTTACTTTACGCCAAAAAGCGTTGACTTTGATAAACGTTCCATTAGAGGAAAGGTATATGAAAATGGTGATTGGCATGAAAAAATGATGCCCTTCCCGGATGTTATATACAATGCAGGAAGTCCAGAAAAATTATCGGTATCAAAGGATATTATTGAGAAATTGAAAAAGGAAATACCTTTTACAACTCATTCTATAGGGAATAAATGGAATGTCATGAAGCGACTTAAAGAAGCAAAGGAATTTGATAAGTATTTAATTCCATCTGAGGTTGTTGAAAATGTTGAATTACTCCATAAATTTATGGCTTTTTATAAAAAAGTCGTATTTAAGCCGATAGATGGCCGGAAGGGAAAAGGGATTTATTTTATTTCGAAAGTAGGAAGAACTAACTTTGAGGTAAAGAAGGATAGGGAAACTACTTTTTGTACACAGTCACAGCTAGATGAGTTAATTAGAGAGCAACTTTCTACAGGCACCTTTATCGTGCAACCCTATATTCAATCAAAAACAAAATCAGGTCAAATTTATGATTTTCGTCTACATGTTCAAAAAAATGGTGAAGGTAAATGGGTTATAACGACGGTTTATCCGCGAATTGCACCAAGTGGCTCGATTATACCGAATATTAACAACGGTGGTTTTACGAATTATTTAGATCCTTTTTTAGAGCAGGAATTTAAAGAAGATGCTTATGATATTCGACGTATGTTAGAGCATTTTTCCTTATCACTAGCTCGACATTTAGATGAAATTCAGATGGCGCAATTTGGAGAGGTTATTGATGAAATTGGCATTGATGTAGGCTTAGATGAACAAAGGAAAATTTGGATGTATGAAGTGAACTGGCGACCAGGTTGCCCTCCTGCTTTTTATTTAGAATTAGATGTGGTCATCAATACTATAAGGTATGCAATGTACCTTGCTAAGAACCAGAAGCAAATTAAAAGGGAAATCAGGCAATATAGGAAAATTAAAGATTCATCTGAAGAAAGGGCTTTAGTAGAAGAATCTTTAGTTGAAGAAGCATTACC
>NZ_JBIWGL010000023.1:38841-67718 GCF_044763535.1 Lysinibacillus sp. NPDC095746 | reverse complement strand
TTACCAGAACAAAAAGCTTTACCAGAACAAAAAGCTTTACCAGAACAAAAAGCTTTACCAGAACAAAAAGCTTTACCAGAACAAAAAGCTTTACCAGAACAAAAAGCTTTACCAGAAGAAAAACCTTTAGCAAAAGAAAAGGCTTTACCGATTATTGCGATTACCGGCAGTGCTGGAAAAACAACATCAAAAGCATTTCTTGCCTCCATTTTATCGGTAAAATGGAATATCTTTGAGTCAAAAGATTATTGGAATACAACAGAGCATACAAAAAAACATAAAGAAGAAATTAATGCTTCACATGAGGCTGTAGTGCTTGAGTATGGGATGGCTTATCCAGGTATCATAACAAATCACTGTAGCATTATCCAACCGAATATTAGTATCGTTACAAATATCGGTTTAGCTCATGTAGGTAATTTTGATGGAGATATTAAAGGAGTAGCCAAGGCGAAATCGGAATTAATACATGGGATGGACCAAAACGGTTTATTAATCCTGAATAAGGACGATGATAATTCTAAGTATTTAGAGACACAGCAATTTAAAGGAAAAATCCTAACAGTAGGTATTCATAGCACAGCGGACTATCAAGCTTATGATATTCAATATAAAGACATTGGTATGTCCTTTAAAATAAAGCTGCATGGGCAGGAAATTGCAATGTATATCCCAATTTTAGGAGAACATCATGTATATAATGCACTCAATGCCATTGCGGTTGCAGATTATTTAGGATTTAGTCCAGCAGATATTAAAACAGGGCTAAATTTCAAAAAACCACCTAGACGATTAACAATTTATAACTGTCGCGATAATATTACAGTTATTGACGATACCGTTCACTCCCATCCTCAGGGCGTACGTGCTGCTATTGATGTTCTTACAAATATAGCGAAGAAACGTAAAATTGCTATTATTGGTCAAATGCGAGAATTAGGGGATTTGAGAGAAGAGGAATATCGTAAATTGGGCGAATACATTTACGAGCATAACATAGATTTATTCATCACTTATGGTTTTAGAACGGAGGAAATGGGCGCAGCAGCGAAGGCAGTAGGGATGGATCCTTCTAAAATTTATCATTTCCTGAATAAGGATGAATTACATGAACTCTTAGAGAAAGTGATACAACCTCACGACACCATTTTAGTAAAGGGTGCTAGTAAAACGAATATGTTTGATACGGTTAAATTTTTAGATCAAAAATTTCAAGAATAAATAAAAAGCCCGAGTAATTGACCTTTTGAAGGATACAATTATTCGGGATATTTTTTATAGCTAAATAATGAGGGCATTGAAAGAAATTAAGATTTAAGAATGAACTTTATTTCTTTTGCGGCGTTAATGGCTTTATTTTTAGCTTCCGCTAATGTTGCACCTTCCGCGATTACATATGCATAACGATGTCCCATCGATAAGGGAGGGATTAGCAATGTCCCTCTTCTCGGCTTCACATATACATCCACAACTCCAGGTGAATGAGCTGCTTTATTTCTTCCAATAACTTTTTCTAAAATCCCTTTACTTTCCACAATGACGTATTTTGTATAGACAAACTTTCTATGCTTTGGTTTGATATCGGGACGCTCACCTAAAAATACTTTAAGTGTTTCTTTCACTAAATTAAATCCAAAGGCGGCGTGTAGCATCGTATTCATTGCTCCCCCTGAGATTCGTGGATTAATCTCTATAAGCTTCCAGCCATTCTTTGTTAAACGAAGCTCTAAATGCAGAGCACCATTTTCGATGTTAAACGCTTTAACAATAGACTGAAGAACTTCCTCAAGGCCTGCTTGAATTTCTTTCGGAGCCTTAACGAGAACACCATAACCAGTAATGATAAAACGTTTACCTTGAGTAATTTCTTGTTCAATAATACCGATGATATTAGCTTGCCGTTTATAGACAAGTGCTTCTACTAAATATTGTGGGCCTTCGATATATTCTTCAATCATTATTGTTTCACGGGGATTTTTGCTGCGCAGATGGCTCAGATGTTTCTTCAGTTGGTCTGAGTCGTCTGCTAACAATACATCTTTGGAGCCTGTTGATTTTGGAGATTTCACAATAAGTGGAAACTCTATGTTATTAGAAAAGGACTCATTTGGCTTGAGAAGAAAAAACTTAGGAGAATAAGGCTGGTTTTTTAAAAAATTTCTCGTTTTTTCTTTATCCTCCATTATTTCGATAGCTGTTGAAGATGTATAGTTGTCGCAAAATTCATCACATAAAATTGAGGCAATATGGACAAAAGGATCGACAAAACTAACAATAGATTTTATTTCTAACCCAGTTTTAGTTAAATTATAAATTTCATCTTTCATGTCCTCTATATTCGAAGTATCAATAAGAATCATTTTATGAATATCTGGGTAGGCTTTTCGCTGTTGTAATTGCTTTTTGTTGTTTGTAAAAAGGACAGTATAATAACCTAGGTTTTCTGCTGCTCTTGTTGCTTCACGACTTGACCCGGATTTGTTAGTGCCGATAAATATAATTGTTTTCAGTTATATCACTCCTTCTATTGTTCGTTAGATACTTAATCAACTATATATATATGCGAAGAAATAGATTTCTTCTAGTTATGTATCTTGCATCCATCCAAGCAACTTTTAAGAAGTTACATATACTAGAGGGGAAAGGAGGGGAGATTGATATGAAGCCTCTTACGGTGCAGGATTTAAAAGCGATAACTGCAGGCCAATTAGTGCAAGGGTCGGACGAAGTGTTGATTCAACATGGAGCTTATCGACTGAAGCAAGTGAAAAAACCAAATACCGTCCTTTTTACAAATAAGCGTATTGTGAACTGGAAAGAGTATAAGTCACTTTATCCTATAGTGCTTGTAACCGATAGACGATACAGTCAAAATGAATTACCTGAGCAAATAATTATGATTAGAGTAGAAGATTCAGATGAGGCCTATTGGAAGTTTGTAAATTTTTATCGTAATCAATTTAAGATCCCTGTAGTAGCCATTACGGGTACTTCTGGAAAATCGACGACGAAGGAAATGATCAAACATATCCTTGCTGCAGAAAAAAATGTAGTATCCACGCCACTTAGTAGTAATTCTAGAACTGCTTCTTTACAATATTTACTGAATATTGATGATCGTACCGATGCAGCCGTTTTTGAAACTGCTGTTGGTTCACCGGGGGACATCAAACTTGCGGGGGACTATTTCAAGCCGACTATTGGGATTATTACAAATATTGGGGCACACCATTTAAATTATTGTAAAACTTTAGAGGGGTATATCCAAGCAAAGGGTGAAATGCTGGACATTATTAGTCCCACAGGCTCCTTAATCCTTAATGCTGATGATGTCAACACCAGTAAAATAGATTTATCGAAGTTTCAAGGACGCATTATAAAAGTAGGTAAGCATGAATCCTGTGATTTTCAGGCAAGAAATATTCGCTACCACAAAAATGGTATGCTGTTCAATGTTTATCACAAGAAGAAACTCTATGAAATCTATGTACCAGGTTTTGGCGAGCATCAAGTATATAATGCGCTCACGGCAATTGCAGCTATTTGTGAAATGGGTTTGCCGATTTCTTTAGCAGCTGAACAACTGCAATCATTCCGAAAATTAAATAAGCAGCTTCAGGTGTTTAAGGGCATTAATAATTCCATATTACTAGATGATACATGGAATATAACGACTACTTCTTTGGAGGCAGGATTAAAGGTTTTGAAGGCTCTCGGAGAAGGCAAGAAAAAGATTGCCATTATTGGGACGATAACAGATTTAGGGTCTTGGGGATATATAATTCACGAACAAGCGGGAGAATTAATTAGTGAAATTGGAGTCGATGTACTGATTACGATAGGGGAACATGCAAGTATTATGGCGCTTCACGCCATTGAGGCAGGAATGAGTTCACCTGTGTATATTTTTAAAAATAGTACGCGCGTCTATAAATTGTTAGAAGAAATTGTAGATGAAAATACAGTTCTTTTCATTAAAGGTGATATGTATAGTAAAGAAGTTTCTAAGTTGGCAGATGATTTAAAAATAAAAAAATCTTCAACTTCTGAATAGATTTCACCTAAATAAATATTATTTTTTATCATTTACTAGAAAGAGCATATTTATAGTTAATTGCTAGAAATGCATAAACTATGATACGCATTTATTCAGAAATAATTTTATAGAAAGGGGGCGTAGTTAACTTGCAACATATAAGTGTGAGCGATATAAGAAAATTATTACAAGGAGAATTATTAAGCGGTTCTGAACACTGGTCTGTTAAACATGCAATTTATTATAACCGACATGAACTGACTCAAAATCATACACTTATGTTTGTTAGTAAAAGTGATCAAATTAACTGGCAAGAAATAGATCGAAAGGGACCATCTCTTGTCATTTCTGATAAATCATCAGAGGAATTGAAAAATGCGCTGAAAAATACGACCGTTATACGCGTCAAGACTATTTTGCATGCCTATTGGAAATTTATGGGACATTACAGAAATTTATTTCAAATACCAGTCGTTGCTTTGACCGGAACATGTGGTAAAACGACAACGAAAGAAATGATTAAACATATAGCTAGTAAGGAATGGAATGTTCAAGCATCTGTCAGTAGTAAAAATGAGCCACGGCAATCCTTACCGTACTTGACTGGAATTGATCAGAATACAAAAGCAGCTATCTTTGAATTAGGGCTAGGTAATATCGGTAATATTAAACACCAATGTATGATCTATCAGCCTACGATTGGTATTATTACGAATATCGGTGTCCATCATTTAGATGGATGCAATAATCTAGATGGCTATATCAAGGCAAAGGCTGAAATTGTAGAAGGAATAAGAAAAGATGGCACGTTAATCATTAATGGTGATGATGAAAACATTAAAAAAATCCCCCTAAATAAATTTAAAGGAAAGATTATTACCTTTGGCGTTAACGAAAAGGCAGATTATCAAGCTACGAATATACAATTTACAAAAGGCGGCATGAAATTTGTACTAAAAGTGTCAAATAACAAATACAATTTATTTGTTCCAGGATACGGAGAACACCAAGTGTATAACGCATTAGCGGCTATAGCTGCCGTAAAGGAAATGGGACTTTCCATTGCTGTTGCAATTTCGCAATTAAAAACGTTCAAAGCGATGGCAAGACACTTAGAATTTTCTACAGGCATCGGTAAATGTACTATAATAGATGATACTTGGACAAATAACCCGACTTCTGTTGAAGCGGCACTAAAGGTTTTAGATACGATAGGAAAAGGGAAGAAAGTAATTCTTATTTTAGGTGACATTAAGAGATTAGGAAACTTCGAAGAAAAATATCATCGAGAGATTGGCACAATGGTTGCGAAAAGAACTATTGATACGCTTATTACTATTGGCAATAGAGCAGAAAATATTGCGAACCAAGCGTTAAAGGACGGCACCAAGGCAGATGTTCATAAGTTTAAAGATGTGACAGGTGTTTTAGATGTACTAAAGCAGAAGCTTGATAGTGAAACCATTGTCCTTATTAAAGGTCCAATGTCTAGCAGATCTATGATAGAATTTGCGAATCAGTTAAAACGTAAATAATTAACAAGCTTGGACATAACGAAATGGCTCCTTCATAAAGCCAAATAATCTCTAAATTAACAAAACACAATAACTAGAAAAACCGAACTATTCCGAAACCCTTCATAAGCGTTTCATTGGATAGTTCGGTATTAATGTTTGCTGAAACACATTTGTTCCAGCAAACATTAATTGTGTTGAGCATTGTAAATTCAAGTATTTGAAATGATTCTAGTAAACGTTCTTAAAAAACACGTTTTGCTGTAATATAATGCTCTTTATAATAGTCAACCATTAGTACTCTTGTAGAAATACCACTAGAGCTTGGAATGATAATACGTTGATCTCCTGCATAGATAGCAACTAGTGAAGGGGTTTTAGAGCCTTTAACACTATTAAAGAACACTAAATCACCCTTTTTTAAATTGGTACGTGAAACCGTTGTTCCAACATTCATTAGTTGCTTTACATTAGTTGCACCAAGTTTAACTCCACTCTTACGATAGATGAAGTCTACATAGCCCGGCGCTGTAAAGCGAAGACTTGCTTCATTATTTGTAGAGCCCATCGTTACTTTGTTTTTATAATTAAAGGCGTTTTCAACAATTTTATCGCCTTTCGTTGCAGGATTAGCTGACAGTAATGTAGGTAATACTCGACGGGCCCCTACATAATTATCTGTATAATATGGTTTGCCATTTAAATCAGAAATAACGATATTTTGTTTAGAATCAGCCATGTGAATCATTTTATTGTTCCCAATATACATACCAACGTGGTCAGGGTCTGTCCCAGTTTTTTTACTCTTAAAGAATAGTAAATCACCTTTTTGTAATTGGTTTCTGCTAACAGGTGTTCCTTGCTGTAACATATAATCCTCATTATAGGTTCCGAGGTCAACCCCATTTTTCTCGAAAATGTACATAATAAATGAAGCACAAGAAAACTTATAAGGGTATGTAGTCTTGTAAACAGAATTGCTGTAAGTCGCCTTACCAATTAAGCTTTTTCCAGTTTGAATTAGTTGATCTGCTTTCGCATTAACAGCTTGTGAGTTATTAAAGGCATTTGTTGTTGCAGCCTCAACTTCTATAGGTTGAACAGTTGGCTGTACCATCCCCACTGTGCTAAAACCTATCGTCAATGCTAATGTTGTTGTTAAAAATCGTTTATTCATGTTGTTAATTTCCTCCTGAAGCTATTGTTAGGATTAATCCTAATTTGGTTTGTCACTGGAATTAATCGTAGCATGAAAAAGTAGGGCTTCTTTGAGGAAATTGTTACCACGCTGGATGGGGATTCGCTGTAAACACCTTATATAAAAGGCTTCATCGCCTTAATTTACAGTTTTATTACAAATGTTTCAGTTGGTTGAAGTGTTAGTGGAAAACGAAAGTCAAAGGGGCAGGAAGTACAAGCTTTTTTATGCGTTGAAAGGAGGCATTGAAAGACTAAACGACAATCATACCATACTTATACATTACCATGGAATACTTAGCGATATTTCATCTTTGGGATCTAGCGAGAAATAGCGGTTCCATGGAGTGAGCGTTGAACTGTTTCGCACGGCTGTTCCACGCTTACAATTAAAGATAAGTTGTTGCTATTACTATAAAATAGTGTGAAATGAGATGTCAGATCCAGGCTTTGTGAATTTGATTAGAGAGGAGAGTGAGCGTTGGGGATCAGCGTCACAAATGAGACACTGGAGCGCAGGCGTGATAGGTCTCGAACGCCCCTAGTACTTCTCATTATGCTTACAAATTTAGGCACTGCTTTGTGTCTTGATCTTTTTTGCTAAGAAGGCGGATGACATTGTGTTAAAACGGCGTTGCTTTGCTAAAGATTTACAGCATGCCTTCTAGTCAACTGTTTTCCTTAAATTTCTTGAATCATCTCTACTCTATTACCGAATGGATCTCTAAATTCAAAGCGTTCAAAATGAGGAATAGGAACTGAATCGAAAATTTCTATATGATGTTCGGCTAATACCTTCTTCCAATGTTCTATATTTTCAACTTGATAAGCAATATGAGCTTTTGTCGTTAATCTATCAAAGCCATCCTCTGTCCCCACATGTACCTCTTTATTGCCGACCTGTAACCAAAATCCACCTCGTCCTTTCAACGAATCAGGCTTTTCAAGTTCATGTAGTCCTAATACTTGACAGTAAAAATGTTTCCCTTTTTCTTCTTCACCTTTTGGAATTGTTATTTGAACGTGATGTAAGCCTATAACCATTTTTCCCACTCCTTTAATTGTAATCGATACTTACTTCTAGGCTAATATTGTCAAATCCTTTAATTTGACGAAGGAATAGTTTTTTTTCTCACGAATGTGGCCTTTGTAAAACCAGTCATGACAATTAGGGAATAAGCCCATAATAGCCATGAGGCGAAATATCGATCTAAGACAGCCGATAAATTGGGAAACATATCGTCGAAGACTAATAAAACGACTGCATCGATAAGCATTCCAGGTAATGCGATGCAGATTGCAGCCAGTAATCGCTCTGTACCTTTTATTTTTTTAATACAATAAATCGGTATTGTCGCTAGCCAAACGATTGGAAAAGCTACAATGTAAGTAGCTATCATGAGGAGAGGTTCTTTAAAGGTAAAAAAGTAATGCCCTATCAATCGAAACATGGCACTTGCTACAAACCAAATCCCAAAACCCCAGCATAAAAAGAATCGCATAGTGTTCCTCCTCTAATTATTTTCCTAGACGATGTAATGTCTCAAGGATTTTTTCTATTTGCTGATAAAATATATCTACATCGAAATCGTCCCGCATCATCACTTGTATGGCCAAGCCATCAATTAGCGCGTTGAAAAAAATGCTCCAAGTTTCCATCGACACACCATCAATTGGTGATGTATCCCATAATTTATTTAAAATATTACGCAAATGTTCATTTTCGGCCGCTAAAATTTGTCCTATTTGCTGTCTAATAGTCGGGTTCGTAAAGCCAAAGACGATTAAGGTAAAAAATAATTTATGATAAAAGGCATCATTTTCATATCGACTTTTTGCAGAGAGAAGAGCAGAATGAATCATTTCATGATCGGTCGTCAAAATCTCATGCCAAGAATTTTCACAGATGTCTTGAACTATTTCGAGAATGATTTGCTCTTTTGATTTGAAATGATAATAAATAGTTCCTTGTGTCACACCAGCTTGCTCAGCAACAGCCTTTAAGGTGAATTTTTCAATCCCTTTTTCTACTAAACTGTACTTGGCAGCCATTAATAAATCTGACTTTTCGATACCAGTAGGCTTTGCCATTCATTGACACCCCCATTGTTATTAGTTAGTTAGATAACTAACTTAAAAATAACAAAATATACCTATGTTTACAAGTGTATTTTATTAATTAGTTGTATAGGGATCCCAATATGATAGTGTTGGATTGAACAAACGAGGGAATAAATGTACTTTTCTGAAAAACATGTGTTATAGTTCAACAGCTAAGTGACGCAAAAGAACTATGGATTCAATTTTCATGTAACTTACAGCATGTTCCAATTACGACTACACTTGAAACTAAGCTTGAACCAGTTCTTAAAAATGCCCTCGCCTTTGCGGATGAAAAATTAGTTGAAATCATGGAAGTAACAAAATATTTACAGGGCCAAGACCAGTCCCTCAAATTAAACACATATGTGCTATTGTGAGTTTAATGATTTTATCGAGCCAATTAGTGCATTGGACGCTGATGTTATTTCCATCGAAACGTCACGTAGCCATGGCGAGTTAATTTCTTCTCTGCAAGTCAATCCGTATGAAAAAGGAATTGGGCTAGGCGTTTATGATATTCATAGTCCAAGTGTACCAAGTGAAAAGGAAATGCTAAGCATAATGCAGGATAGCTTACAGGTTTTATCAAAAAATCAATTTTGGGTGAATCCTGACTGTGGTTTAAAAACAAGGAAGGAGCCAGAAACTATCTCAGCATTGACGAATATGGTAGCTGCAGCAAAAACACTTCGTCAACAAGTACAACAATCAATATTTTAAGACCTAGTTATAGTTAAAAAGTCTGAAAGCATTTTACAATCATACAAAAGAGTCCTTGCAATAAAATAACTAAACAAAAAACAGAAGAATAACCCCGTAATAGTGCCACGTGTAGTAGGGGTATATTGTGCAGAAATAAGAAAGGAGTTAATCCCTAAATGATTGTTTAATGACTTTTAGGATAACCCCGAATTTTTACTCGTTAATGTTGTGGAAAATAGTCTTGGCCGTTATTTTAGAAGCTGAGATAAGAATTTCTTCATTTGCTTTAAAATATGGGTCTAAAATATTGTAAAAAGCTTACCATATTTCTTCGCTTTTTTCTTGTTCTCCTTTTTTATCAAGTGCTTGATACTCTTCATAAAGTTGTTTTAATTTCTTACTATCTGCATCACTAACTTTGAATTCAAAGTTAGCCATGTATTCTTCAAATGTTTGAGGCTTTTCGAACTGATTAATCAGGTATTATAAAAGTGTAGGCGTAGTTTAGTTGGACAAAAAGGATTTAGATAAAAAATACAAAAGTGAGGGAATTTTATGAAAAAAGAAAAGCAACCACTAGTTATTGCTATTGCTGCAGTTTCTGGTGGAGGAAAAACAACTATATCGACTCACCTAAACGAAAGATTACAAAATTCTAAAATACTATTTTTTGATGAATATGATTTTGATGGCCCTGATGATATTATAGATTGGATTGACAATGGTGCTAATTATGATGAGTGGAACTTGGCTCCTCTAATAAGAGATTTAGAAGGGTTACTAACGGAACCTTTAGATTACATAGTGCTGGACTTCCCGTTTGCCTATAAACACTCTAAAACGAGTAAATTCTTTGATTTTACTGTGTTTATTGATACTCCTTTGGATATCGCTATGGCACGTCGAGTATCTAGAGATTTTAAGAATAGTACTGTTGAGAATATTTTAATGGATATGGAGGGGTATATTTCACAAGGAAGGCGTGGATATCTAGAGATGTTAGAAACAATAAAACCGAATTCTGATATCATTGTTGATGGGACTTTACCCGTCTTCGAAATTGTAAGTATTATTTCCCAATACATAGAACAAATTGATTAACAGATATATTTTCACCATATTTATTAAACTAGAAAGATTGACTAAAGTTTTATAAGGCACTTTAAATAATCCGTAAAAAGACTACTCCGTGAGTGTTTTTTTAAAATTTGACTTTATGAAGTACCAACTTTACAATAAAGTTCATTGAATGATAAGCATGTGTTGTGTTCTCTATATAATTTATACGTTATAGGTACACAAACCACTATGGTATAATATTAAAAACGGAATAATAAGATAGAGGTACAAATCAGCAATTCGATTTGTTTAAAAGGGAAGATCGGTGTAAATCCGACGCTGTCCCGCAACTGTAAATGTGAGCATGTTTCAAAAGACCACTGTTACGCATTGTAATGGGAAGGTGAAAAGTGTGATGAACATAAGCCAGGAGACCTGCCTTTATCTAGTACAGCCAAAAAACCTACGAGGATAGGGGGTGTTGAGTGTGACTAGAGAAATTCTTCTGCATGCTCATAGTACGATGATTGCTAAAAAGGTAGCTTCTATTTCTATAACGAATAGAAAGCTTTTTTCGCCGTGTCAATCACCGTATTATGTAGTGTATATGTCATAGTAGGCATCTTTCTGTTGACGGAAAGATGTTTTTTTATGCTAAAATTGAAGGAGTGTTACACATGAATCCACAAGTAATCGAGTATTATGAAAATCTATTAAAATTTGAAGTCATGGAAACGCAATATACAAGTACTTCTCAAACATTAAATGAGATAGTTGAAGAGTATATAGAGCAAAATGCTGTTCATGAAAATGATATTCTAACAGCTTATACGAATGTAATGAAAGAACTAATTGGATAAAAAGTGGCGTAATAGCCCCACTGATTACTAGTCTTCACCAAGGTTAAAAGGCTACATAATGTCCCTTAAAAGGGAGAACATTATGTAGCCTTTTTTGTCACTTTAGACGTTATTTTGCATATGTTTTTGGTGTATAATGACAATAAAGTTATTGAATTTTGATTAATAAAAGCTAAGAACCTTACTACATTCAACGTCGCAAGGCTCTTTGAAGTTGTTTCAAATTACCATCCATCTTTGTTTACTTCTTATTGAACTAACGCATCTGTTCGTTTAAGTGTAACTATTCACAATACTTGATATTATATAGGTGAATAGAAAGATAAATTAAAATTTAGTTTAGTAGTTGGATTCTCTTATAATTTTTCAAAAAGGAGGGTTTATGAAAAAGATTATTGTTTTTGTATTAACGATATTTATATTATTCTCAGGATTCGCCACACAAAGTTATGCGTTGTCAGATTCGAAATCTGCGGCAATACAAGCATTGCTAGATGATGCCCGTCGTATATCAGGTGTGCCGGGAATGTCAATCTCAATACTTGCTGATGATGAAGTGTTCTACTTTTCTTCAGGGTATGCAGACCGTGAAAAGGGGTTGCCTGCAAGTGAAAATACACTCTATGAGTTAGCCTCGGTCAGTAAAGCTTTTACCGGTATGGGTATTATGCTGTTGGAAGAGCAAGGGCTGCTCTCAATGACTGACCCTGTCCAAAAATATTTACCTTGGTTTACGTTAAAGTATCAAGGGGAACCTGTTGATATGCAAAGCCTTACACTAAATAACTTTCTTCACCATACCAGTGGTCTAACAAATATTAGGCATACTCAAAATATTCCACAAGGCAATACACCGGATATGTTGCAAAAGACTGTGGAAATGCTCGTGGATGCTGAATTGGCGTTCCCTCCCGGTGAACAGTATAACTACGGAACCGTTAATTATGACATATTGGGTTTGGTTATTGAGATTGTGTCACGACAAAGCTATGAAGACTTTATGAGTGAACAGGTATTGAAGCCGTTGGGTCTTCATCAGACGTATGTTTATAAAGAAGATGCTCAAGCCACTGGACAGTTGGCACAGGGCTACCGTTCTTCCTTTTTTATGACAACGCCATTTCAAGCTCCGGATTATGCTGGGAATAAACCCGCAGCCTACATCATTTCTAATACAAAAGATATGGCGCGTTGGATGGGCATACAGATGGGTATCGTGCAGGACATACCCGAAATATTTCACACGATTATCGAAAAATCACATAGGGGTGATATGTCTGTTTCGGCTGTCAACGATATGTATTATGCGGCAGGCTGGTCGGTAAACGCCGACCAAACGATTATAGAACACACTGGGGGCAATCCAAATTTCAGAACCGAAGTAGCCATACTGCTAAATGAACGAACAGCTGTTTGCTTGCTGAGCAATGGCGCAAATACCAATATAAACCTGGTACTTAAAGTTAAAGATATATTAGACGGCAATCTAACTCAGTCATATGAAATGAGCGGCACACAGCTTTTGGATATCATTTTGTCGTCTATCACAATTATTTTTTGCCTATTGGCCGTTTTGCTACTTCTCTTAGGATTACGCAGAAGAAAAACGAATGAGCGACAGCCAATGACAAAAAAGAGAATAATCGTAACAGTGACTTTCCTGATTGCTACGATTGCCCTGGGTATACTGTGTTGTGCTTTCGATTGGTCAACCATACTTATTTGGCGAACATATAGTGTTCTTACAGCTTTGATTTCGTCAGCATTATTAACAGCAAGCATTACATGGTTTGTATACAGTCACCGATAAAATACCTCGCTCCCAAGATAAGCATAATGTTAAGTAATTAAATTTCAATTTATCGGTATGTTTATTTTGAAAACCATAAGACACTTCGGTGTCTTTTTTTATATCATCGACAATTTTCCCAGTCAAACCTAATTACTATTGCTTCCACCAACCTCCTCCGTTCATGGAATAAGAATTTTTAAACAACTATTCGAGAGGCGTTTGTTGAAAAAGGCTATTCATTACGATATGATTCCAAAACAAATCAACAGTTTCCCATTTTGCCAAATGAGGTATTAAGGAAATTAAGCAAAAAATATTCTTTTTCCTTATAGGAAAAAGTCGATGATACCCAAAGTGTTGTGAGATTTTGTACCAGTTGGGCTACAAAAAAGGAGAATGTTGAAATGCTGATAGAGGATATTAAGAAATTAGAATAACAGGGTACGAACTACCTTTTTCTAGGTAAACAAAGCGCAAATGTAACTTCACACCTGATTTTTTTTACGGAATTCAGCCCATCTATGGTTGTTTAAGTTCAATGGCAGTGTGCTGGAATCAATGATTTTTAGTGGTTGTATTTTTTCGACGCTGCTTAAAATCCGTTTTCTCATTAATTTGCATGACCAAGTCTAGAAAAATCTGTTGGAAAAACTCAGATGGCACTTGATTTGATCAGCCGACCTAACTGCGAAGAGCTAATGGACTCTATATCCTTGCTTTTTGCAGGTCTTCTGATAACAGCGTGTCACTGAAGGCACGTAGACTTTCGGTTTCATTCAGCTGTGCAAACAGTAATAACTTCAAGAATGAAGCGATGTGCAAAATAACGTCTAAAGTGACACTTTTTCTATGAAAATACGGTTTTAATCTAATTATATCAATAGGAATACATCTATTTGTCATAAAAAAACCTCTAGGACTTCATACTTATTTCACTTTTTATCTATATAATAATTTTGCGCTTATTATTATAGATTGGAGAATTAGACATGAAGAACACGTTTTATCAGAGCTTTTGGCGAACGCACTTTTATGCCGCGTTATTTATTACTCCACTTCTTATTTCACTAACGTTAAGTGGTATAGGTTATTTATTTTATACCAATGTTGAAAATCAGTTATATGATAAATACTTTTTTGGTGAAAGTGGAAAAACTGAGGTTCAATCTATTGATGATGCTGTTAAGCTTGCAGAAGAATCATATGCTGGCTATAAAACAAATAAAATTATAGAGTTAGAAGAGCCTTACAATACTCGTTTATCAATGAAGAATGCAGATGGCAAAGAGAAATATGTGTTCCTAGATCGTCATAACCAAATTATCGGTGGTCAGGATGCTGATTACACATTTGCAAATATTATGAGAAATGCTCATAGTTCCTTATTTATTGGAGGAACGGTTGTCAATTATTTAGTAGAATTAGCGGCTTGTTGGGCTATTTTTTTACTACTTTCAGGCATTTACATGACGTTTAAAGCAAAAATACTAAAGAAAACAAAGCAGACGAATAAACGTCAAAAGAGTAGAAAATTCCATGCACTTATTGGAACAATTATAACAATTCCGATGCTTGTTATTATTTTCACAGGCTTACCATGGTCAGCGCTAATGGGGAAATATATTTATCAAGCTTCACAAGATCATCCATCTTTCGGTACGCCGTTATTACAGCAGCAGCCACCTACATCTGATGTCAGTGAGATTCCTTGGGCTACTCGTCAAGAAACCCCTCCATCGTCCGATTCGGCACATGCAGCGCACCATGGTATGGGGGCTAATATGGGCTATGTTGCTAACCCTAACCAACTGAGTGTAGAAAAGCTGCAACATGAAATTGATGCAATGAATATATCAAAACCATACGCTATTATTTATCCTACTAGTGAAGACGGTATCTATACAGTTGCAAAATCTAGTAACACTGGTGTTACAGGGCTTGATGTTAGTCCGTATGATGAAACGACAATGTATTTTGATCAATATAGCGGAAAATTTATAGACAAGGTTGGATATGAGGACTATGGTATTCTTGCCAAATGGTTCACATGGGGAATTCCTTTACATGAAGGTCACTTGTTTGGTTGGCCAAATAAATTAATCAATTTACTAGTATGTCTTGCATTTTTAGTAGTTATTATTTGGGGAGTTAGTACATGGCTATTACGAAAGAAACAAGGTATGCTATCTGCACCACCTAAAATCTCTCAAAAGGTATCCATTCCTTTTATCATCTTCATGATTATTTTAGGTATACTGATGCCACTATTTGGGCTATCATTAATTGCTGTAGTACTCATTGAAATAATAATAAATTTAGTATCTAAAAATAAAAAAGAAGTCCATTAAAAAAAGCGATTACTGTATCCTATAAATAAGGAATACAGTATCGCTTTTCTTTTTCTAAAGCCACCCTTTATCACTGGCGATTTGCACAGCTTGTTGTCTAGACTCAACATGAAGTTTTTGAATAGAAGTAGATAAATAGTTTCGAATAGTGCCTTTCGTTAAAAATAATTTTTTACTAATCTCATTTGTTGTGAGACCTTCTTTTACAAGCTGCAGAACTGCAATTTCACGATCATTTAGTGGATTCTGTTCTTTCATAAATAACGTAGCAGCTAAATCTCTACTAACTACTTTTTCACCATTCATCACTTTTCTTATTGTTTCAATTAAATAGTCGATTGGTTCATCTTTTAATAAATAACCTTGTACCTCACAATCCATCGCTTTTTGTAAATAGCCAGGGCGTGCAAAGGTAGTGACAATCATCACCTTGCACGGTAAATTTGCCTGTCTTATTTTTTCGGCAAGTTCCAGACCAGTAAGGTTGGGCATTTCGATGTCCAATACACAAACGTCGGGTAGCTCTTGTTGAATATATTCCCATGCTGTTTGACCATCTGAAACTTCTGCAATCACTTCTATATCTGGCTCAAACGACAATAAGGACTTTAAGGCGCCACGTAACATTTGTTGATCTTCTGCTAATAATACTCTTATCATGTAGTTGGCTCCTTTTTATAGTGTTGGATGGGCATTGATAAAGTCACAATCGTTCCGTCTGTCGGTAAATTGTCAACGGAAGCATTTCCTTGAAGGGCATTCATTCGTTCTTTCATCGATGAGAGTCCATTCCCGTGCCCTTGGTTATGTAAGCCAATACCATCGTCCACAACGTTTATCTTTAAAATTCCATGCATATAGTTGATATCTATTTGGCATTTTTTTGCTTGACTATGTTTAATAATATTGGTAGTTGCTTCACGAAGACATAAGGACAGCATCGTTTCTTCCACACTAGCTAGTAGTAGCTTAGGACAGTTATTTTTTATTTTTATGGAGATATCTGCTGTTTGTAAATGCTGCTTACAATGATTAAGCTCACTTTCTAACGAAATAAAATTCATATCGGAAACTAATTCTCTTACTTGCTTTAATGCTGTTCGTGTTGTTGCTAAAATATCATTTAACTCATCTTTCACACGCATCGTATCTTTATCGACTAATTTTGTAGTTAGCTCGGTTTTTACTTTAATCATTGTCAATGTATGGCCAAGCGTATCGTGGAGGTCCCTTGCAATACGTTGTCTTTCTTCTTGCTGAACAAGCTGGGTATTTACCTCCGTTAATTCCAATTGTAATTTTTTGGACTTTTCTACGTAGTAAATTAGCATTGGAAATAGTAGCTGAATGATCATTATGGGTATCAATGCTTGAAATTGTAATTTATAAGATGCTCCCGATTCAAACCAAATCACTATAAAAAACATTAAGGCAACGGCAATCATTCCTATAGCGATATGCCATTTCCTTTTAGCTCTCCCAATTAAATCAGCAAATGTAAATCCAAACAATAACATAGTAGACCCTTCATAAATACCCAGTATGATAATAAGTGTAAAGCCTAGTAAAGATGCTAACAGTAAACGCCAATCTTTAAACCATAAAGCAACAAAGAAGGCTATTAAAAATAACATAAGAATTATTATTTTAGCTATTAACGGTAATTGAGAATTCGAACTTAATACCATAGTAAATAAAAAAACGAGCGATACAACATCGATAATTAAATAGTGTTTTGCCTGATCTCTTGGATAAATCTTTATAGTTCACACCAACCCTTTGCGATTATTTCTGTGTGACACTTTGAATGGCATGTTTCCGAACCCATTCCATTGGCCCAATATGAAAATGCTTGATACAAATATGTGCAATGAAAAGTTGTAGAAGGGAAAGAGTTAGCCAAATGCTGATAACTTCAATACTATTTAATTTTCCACCTAAACCTAAGCCCCAGCCATAGAAAATAATAGATGCAATAATATTTTGCAGCACATAGCAACTTAAAGACATTTTCCCAATCTCACCAAACCTCTTCCATAACCAATCAAGCTTCTTATATTCTACCATTTTACCTAATATTCCAATATAACCAATAGATAGGATTGGTGCAAATAAATATCGAACAGGTAAATCAAATACGCCTCCAGGAATAAAGATTAGGAGATTTAAAGGTATCCCAATAAAAATACCAATTTTGAATAGCTTTTGACGCGTTTGACGTCCTCTGTCATCTTGTAAAAATACACCATTCCTCATTAGCTTAACACCAAGTAAAAATAAAAAGATATTCATGGGGATAATAAAAATAGCTTCCGTTCTAAAATAAAGAAAATATGTTAAACGATTTTGTATTTGCTCAAACCAAGTGCCATTTTCATAAAGACTAACGATTGGATCGAGCCCAACGATGGAAACATTAGCACCACCCTGCAATGTGCCGATTAAAATCAATAGAATCATTAGTGCATGGAAACTACCAAAAACGTATAACGCACGTTTAATCGCTTTGTCACCAAATTTAACGATAAAGGCAACGATAACAGCTGTCACAGCATAGCTCATTAAAATATCATATTCCATAACGAAGGTGAAGTGGATAAGACCCTCCATAAATAAAAAGACTATCGTCCAAATATACATGCCTGGCCAAACATTTCCTTTTCGCAAAGCTTGCTGATATTTTAATTCCAGACCAACACCAAACATGATTGTTAATAAACCAAGGAGTTTACCGTTTACTAAAAAAAGGACTGCCATTCGTAAAAAATCGTTCAATGACCACCAACCTGAATAACTACTCGTTGTGATATACGAAATGTCTCCAAGATATGCAAAAATCCAAATATTTGTGCCAAGTGTCCCTAATACGGCAAAGCCTCGTAACATATCGATTAGGGGTAATCTTTGTTGAACTTTCATCATAAAATCACTCTTTCTTTGTTTTCTTACAATAATGATAAGAAAACGAAACGAAAAAACATATTCACACCAGTCAAAGGTTCTTTATGACAGGTGTCATTTTAGCACAAACTCCCATGAAAGAACATGATCGTCTTTCATTTTCTGTGGTGTAGCGCGGGTTTTGCGCTACATGGTTGGCTAACGGGTTAACAATGAAATGGGGAGGTCAATTGGCATACGAATTGGACCTTCCTCATTTGTTGATATATAATGTTTCTCGTCGTTTAAACAAGTTGATTAGCATTGAAACTAACAATAAAATTATTAGCAATTAGTCTGTTAACTTTCTCAAAATAAATGACATCATCTATATGGAGTAACTGAAGAGTCTCATCTTCATGTTAAACGGGAGGAACAATTATTTGAAAAAGTTTCGTGGAAAAAAGCGTTATTTCCGTAACTTATTGCGGGAGACAAAAGCAGAACTGTATAATTTAGACTTTGGAAAAGAAGGTTGGTTTGATTTATGGCACACCCATCTTGATTTTTACGGGGTTGGGAATAATAGTTTGAAAATAAAAAGAGAACATATAAAAGCAAATATAGCTTTATTGTATAGTTTATTAGAAGAACTCCAAACCCTCGAAAAACCATATCAATCGTGGATAGAAATAGTTGACGAAGATGCTAGTTTAGATGCTATCTATATACATACACCGAATCCTAATGAGGACAATTTTCCACTTAAGATAGAAAAATTAAACTGGAATTGTACTGTCCCTAAATATTTAAAGGATATAATTGACCTAAAAGAATTTAATGTAGGACATTATAAATGGGACTTATATAACTCCTACATCATTCAGTCCAAAAATAACGAGCTTGAATTATAAATTTGAGAAATGAACTGCACCCAATTGTTAGACACAGCATCTATCAATTGAGGTGTAGTTTTTTATGCAAGTTAAAGATTATTCAAGGCTTTAATTCAAAGTTTTATCTAAAATATAAATTTAAATATTGCGAAAACTAATACAATTAGTTAAAATGATAATACAATTAGTTAACGAAGGGGATATGATTTAGAATGAAGATTACGAAGAATGGTACCGTGTTTCAATTGTCATTTATGCCAAGAGTCTTTCCTGTTAATTGTTATATTGTAGAAGAAGAAAGCGAGCTTACACTGATCGATGCAGCCCTACCATATAGTGCAAAAAGTATAATAAAAGCGGCTGAAAGTATTGGTAAACCGATTACAAGAATCATCATTACTCACGCACATAGTGATCATATAGGAGCTCTAGATACGTTAAAAGAATTATTACCAGATAGTCAGGTGTGCATTTCTTCGAGAGATGCTTTGTTATTGGAAGGAAATAGTGCATTACTTCCAAATGAAAAAAATACACCAATTCGGGGAGGCATACCAAAAAATATTAAAACTAAACCAGACTTATTACTCGAAGAGGGTGATCGTGTCGGCTCATTAGAAGTGATTGCAACTCCAGGTCATACACCTGGTTCCATCACTCTTTTTGATACACGTAATAGAAGTTTAATTGCTGGTGATGCCCTCGTAACTAGAGGAAAACTACTAGTATCTGGAGTGATGAATCCACTGTTTCCATTTCCTGCTCTTGCAACATGGGATAAAAGCACAGCTCTAATAAGTGCAAAAAAATTAAGGGCTTTAAATCCAAGCTTACTTGCTGTAGGGCACGGGAAAATGTTAAAGCAACCACAGGAGCTTTTGGACATAGCAATAGCCGAAGCAGAAAAAAATTTTAGACAATCCAAATAGGAAGTGAAAAAAATGTCCCGTCGAATGAAAATAGATATATCGATTATTTTACAAAAGGCAACGGAGCTAGTTGATGAACAAGGATTGGACCAACTTTCAATTGGACTATTAGCTGAAAAATTGGAAATACGACCACCTTCCTTGTATAACCATCTTGATGGATTAAATGAATTGAAGCAGAAGTTAGCTATTCAAGGCGTAAAAAAACTAAATGAATATATGCTACAAGCTGCAGTAGGACGTTCAGGTGATGATGCTGTTCGAGCAATTAGTCAGGCATATATTCAATTTGTTAGAGAGCACCCGGGGTTATACGATGCTAGCACTCGCTTTCCGGATGCTAACGATCAAGAACTACAGCAAGCCCAAGAAGCTGTCGTGCAACTTGTACTTCAAGTGCTGGATGCCTATAATTTGCATGAAGAAATTGCGATTCATATGGTCAGAGGATTAAGAAGTATTCTACATGGATTCACTTCTATTGAACAAATGGGGGGATTTGGGATGCCACTTAATATCAATAAAAGCTTCTTCATCTTAATTAATACTTTTATTGAGGGCATTCATGCAGTTACGATTAATGAAGATAAATATATGCAAACGGATGACTAAGGAAGGAATTTTGTCCATTTTAATTTGAATGGGGGAAAAAAGAAGCGGGAAATGACACAGAGGATTAATTTCCCGCAATAACTTTCCCACATTATTTAGTACATGAATAAATTCTATAGTCTAAAACGCCTTCATACTTTAAGTTCATATCAAAATGTTTATCCATTACTTCATAAAGTTCAGGTGCAATATCCTTCGAGTGATGAAGTTCAGGAATGGAGAAGATTGATTTATTTTTTTGTATACGAATATTATTAAAACCAGCCTGGTTAAGCAAAGCTACCCAATCCTTTTTCATTGAACAAGAATCAAATCCATAAAACTGTTTGATTTCCTTTTCAATTTTTTTCTCAAGTGGTTGATGAATAGTAAATTCAATGGCAATAAACCGACCGCCATTTTTTAATAAACGAAAAATTTCTTTAAGGGCATTAGGTTTATTGACAAAAGAAAGAACAGATTCAGAAATAATAAAGTCAAATGTATGATCAGGTAATGGAACTTGTTCAATTGAGCATTGAATTATTTTTACGGGTAAGTGATTTTTTTTTATTCTCCTTTTAGCCTTTGCCACCATTTCAGGATTGATATCAATACCAGTTACTTTTGCTTTATATGTCTCCGCCAAGTAGGCAGCAGTTTGGCCTGTACCACAGCCTACATCCAAAATGCGGGAATTTTCGCTAATGCTTTCTACCTTGAATATTTCCTTTGTTAGATTAATACCACCGGGATGGGCACCGCCTACACCAAATTTGGACAGAAAATCTAGATATTTTGAATTTTGAATCGGAATCCCTTCTTTATTCGTATTTTTGTATAATATGAAATTAAAAATAGTATGGTTCCAGAGATGTCATGAGGAATCTTTACAAAAAGGAAGAGGAGAATTATAAATAGTCTTCTTTAACATTTTACAATACATATCTATATATTTTTTTAGCAACTTCTCCGATAGTCTAAACAATAAAAAAATACAGACGTATACTAGTAAAAAGATATTTGATAGGGGGTGAATTGATGCCATTTTATCCACCGAATCCTAGAATGAGACCATTCCCACCAAGAAATAGACAAGGTTTTGGCCCTCCTATTCAAGGTAGAAGAGGGCAACCTTTCTTTTACCCTAATCAGCAGCCCCAAACTTCTAGATTTGGAAGATTACCACAGCATTTAAATACCATTATGAACCATGCAGGAACAATAACAAATGGAGTTGGTATGTTACGGCAAATGGGCGCATTTTTAAATTTCTTTAGGTAGATTATTTCGATGGATCTTTTAAAGTCCGCCTTATAAAAATAGTAAGAAAGACTTTAAAACCCCTCTAAAGAGTAACTTTTCTTAAGAGGGGTTGTTGTCATTGTTTAGAATGCTTATTTAAGTTGCTTTTCAATAATAGAGCGATTTTTCTCTTTAAACACTTCATTATGTGATGACACGACACCATGACGATAAGCAGTAGGCTCTAAATACGTTTTAATAGAGTTTACGGCATTAGCTGCATCCTGGAAGGTACCTAGAAGTAGATTGATTTTTCCTTCAAACGTTAAAATATCACCCGCTGCAAAAATACCAGGCTGCACAGTTTCTCCCGTTGCTTTTCCTTCGAAATAGTAATCATTTTTTTTCGGAATGGTCAGTGATTGATCCAATTCTAATGATGCTTCGCGGTTATAGCCATGACTAACAATTACTTCATCGATTTGACGCGTATAGCTTTGCTTTGTTTTTGAGTTTTCGCATGTCACTAGTTGAATAGCTGTTTTATCCGCATTAGCAGTCAATTTTGAAATAGTTGTATGGCATTCAATCTTTACGCCAGCATCTAAAGCTTCTTGTATTGTTGCTTCATGCGCAGATAACTTATCTTTACGATAAACTACAGTTACATTTTTAGCGATAGGACAAAGTTCAACTGCCCAGTCAATAGCCGCATTTCCGCCCCCTGAAATAATAATCTCCTTGTCCACAAAGTGTCGATAAGACTGCACAGTATAGTGTAAATTAGTCATTTCATATTTTTCTGCACCTTCTAGTGAGAGCTTTTGAGGGTTAATAATACCACCACCAACTGCTAAAATAACGGTTTTAGAATAATGTTTATCTCCTTGTGTAGTATGTAGAACAAAAATATCATCTTGGCGCTCTATGAAATCGACTTTTGTACTTGTTAAAATGGTTGGATCAAAGGTTTTTGCCTGCGCGATTAACTGTTTTACAAATTGTTCACCTAATACAGGCGGGTGTCCACCAATATCCCAAATGAGCTTTTCAGGATAAAGTAAAACTTTACCACCAAGCTGCTGCTGACTCTCAATTAATTTCGTCTTTAATCCCCGTAAACCACTATAAAAGGCACTATATAGACCTGCAGGGCCACCACCAATAATTGTTACATCGTATAAATGTTGCATTTATATCACCACATCCTTAAAAAATAAATATTCATTTATGCCTAAGCATATTGCGTCCAGAATCGATAGAGGTAGGAGACTCCTGTACCTGTCGCAAGACATTTGTAACTACCGTTTCACGTACGTTACAAAAGACACTTACTGGAAGAAGTTAAAAAGTGTTTGACAAAACTTTATAGGAAAACTAGACTTACTATAGTGATAATGATTATCATTATCGACTAATCGTTATCATAGCATGGAAAGAAGTAAAAGGAAAGAGAGGTTATGTTGTGCGTTTACAAGTTGAATCGATTCGTATCGGCTATGAGGACAAAATGATTGTGCATGATTTATCGCTACAAATTCCAGATGGTAAAATAACGACCATTATTGGTTCCAATGGCTGTGGTAAATCAACACTTTTAAAGGCTATTACAAGGATTTTGAAGCATAAAAGTGGGCAAGTCATATTAGATGGTCAAAATATTTCCGAGATGAATACAAAAGAATTAGCGAAAGAACTTGCTATCTTGCCACAAAGCCCGGAAAGTGCACATGGTTTAACAGTCGAAGAGCTTGTATCCTACGGTCGATTTCCATATCAAAAGGGCTTCGGTAATTTATCGCAAAAGGATAAAGAAATGATTGACTGGGCCTTAAAGGTAACTAAAACGGATGACTTTCGTCAGAACACGGTTGATGCCTTATCAGGTGGACAGCGTCAACGGGTGTGGATTGCGATGGCATTAGCGCAAGAGACCGATATTATTTTTTTAGATGAGCCAACAACGTATTTAGATATGGCCCATCAGTTAGAGGTTTTAGAATTACTTTACAAGCTTAACGAAGAAGAGGGACGCACAATTGTTATGGTGCTACATGATTTAAATCAAGCAGCACGTTTTTCAGATTTTATCGTGGCGCTATCAAAAGGAGAGCTTGTGAAGTTTGGTACTGCAGAGGAAGTCATGGTACCTGAAGTATTAGAAAAAGTGTTTAATATTGATGCAGTCATTGGTAAAGATCCACGAACAGATAAGCCAATGTGCATTACATATAACTTACTAGAAACAGTGTAAAAGGGAGATATATTTATGAAAAAGTGGCTATTACCAATGTTTATGATGGTCGTACTAGTGCTTGCAGCGTGCGGCAATAAAGAAGAGAAGACGGATGAGGGCTCTAAAGATAAAGCATCCGCAGAAACGATAACGTATCAATCAGAATCAGGTCCTATTGAAGTACCAGCTAACCCTAAACGTGTAGTTGTGTTATCTTCATTTGTCGGAGATTTACTACAGCTTGGCGTTAATGTTGTCGGTGTCGATTCATGGGCTGCAGATAATCCGAACTTCCAAGATGATATTAAAGATGCAGTAGTTGTTGAGAATACGGATATTGAAAAAATTATCGAGCTTGAGCCAGATTTGATTATTGGTTTAAATGGTATTGAAAATGCGGATAAATTAGCAGAAATCGCACCAACCGTATTATTTACTTATGGTAAAGTGGATTATTTACAGCAATTTATTGAAATCGGTAAAGTTGTAAATAAAGAAAAAGAAGCAACTGATTGGGTAAAAGATTTTAAAGAGCGTGCTGCAGAAGCGGGTACAAAAATTAAAGAAAAAATCGGCAAAGACGCAACGGTTACGGTTGCAGAAATGTTCAATAAACAAATGTATGTTTATGGCGATAATTGGGGTCGCGGAACAGAAATTTTATATCAAGAAATGGGCTTGAAAATGCCAGAGAAAGTGAAGGAAGGTGCTTTAAAACCAGGTTATTTAGCCATTTCTCAAGAGGTATTAGGTGATTATGCGGGTGACTATGTGATTTTTAGTACATTTAAAGGTGAGGATAGCGCCATCAAAAATGCTGCTTGGTTTAAAGATTTAAAGGCTGAGAAAAATGGTCATTTATTTGAAGTGAATGGCAACGAATTTTACTTTAATGACCCAATCACTTTAGAAAATCAACTAGATTTCTTTAAAAAGAAATTTTTACAATAATTTCAGTAGAGAGTAGCGAAGGCAAATGACAAAGTTTCGACATTTCCCATTTTGGCTTCAGGTGTTGCTTGCACTGATCTTATTAGCAGTGACAGTTACGATTTCGCTCTGTATCGGAGCGGCAAATACGAGTATTGAAGATGTCTTTCAAGCAATTGTTGGAACAGACGGCGGTAAGCATTATGCTATTTTACGAGAAATTCGATTTCCACGAATTATTGCTGCTATTTTTGTAGGTAGTGCACTCGCAGTTGCTGGGGCTATTATGCAGGGGGTTACTAGAAATCCATTAGCAGATCCGGGACTTCTTGGCCTGACAGCAGGTGCGAATGCAGCACTTGCATTGACGATGGCATTTATCCCAAATTCGTCGTATTATATGCTTATTTTTACATGTTTCGTAGGTGCAGGCGTAGGGATGATTGTTGTCTATGGTATTGGCGCTTCAACAAAAAATGGTTTTTCTCCATTAAAGTTAGTTTTGGCTGGGGCTGCTGTATCCGCGCTATTACAAGCAATAGCAGATGGTACGGGGATATTATTTCAAATTTCAAAAGATGTTTCGATGTGGACGAGTGGTGGTTTAATAGGCACTACATGGCAAGCTTTAATAATTGCTCCTGTTATTTTGGTCGGATTAATTGTTGCGTTTGCGTTTAGTCGTCAGTTAACCATTTTAAGTTTAAATGAAGAAGTAGCTGTTGGGTTAGGACAAAATACAGCCGTTATTAAAGGAATTATGATGTTTGTCGTTGTCATTCTTGCAGGGTCCGCAGTAGCACTTGTAGGTAATCTAGCGTTTGTTGGGTTAATGGTGCCACATATTGTCCGTGCAATTGTAGGGACAGACTATCGATTTGTTTTACCGATGAGTGCTATTATCGGTGGATGGTTTATGGTAACGGCGGATTTTGCAGGTAGAATAATTAATGCGCCATATGAAACTCCGGTAGTTGCGATTATTTCAATTATTGGCCTTCCGTTCTTCTTACTTCTTGTTCGGAAGGGAGGGCGTCAAATTGTTTAATGTCGGGCGAAAAAAACAACGTAGATGGCTAATGGCTTGGATCTTATTAACAATAGTCATTTTTGTTATGGGTATTTCAATGGGAGCAGCTTCGGTTTCGATTGATCGCATCATACCGATTTTAATGGGAGATGGTAGCTTCAAAGAATCATTCGTATTGTTCTCTGTTCGCTTGCCCAGATTGTTTGTGCTGGCAGCAGCCGGGATGGCTTTAGCTTTAGCTGGTGCCGTTTTGCAGGGGGTGACCCGTAATGACTTAGCGGACCCTGGTATTATTGGAATTAATGCAGGTGCAGGTGTTGGGATTACGCTTTTTTATCTCCTTGTCAATGGAGATGTACCTAACTTTGCGTATATGTTGCCGCTTGTAGGATTTTGTAGCGCTTTATTAACGGCACTCTGCATTTACTTTTTCTCGTATAAGCGCAATGAAGGTGTGCAGCCGGTCCAACTTATTTTAGTCGGAGTAGGTGTAGCATCTGCCTTATCGGGTGTAATGATCATATTAATTTCCTCAGCTGAGCGTAATGATGTGCAATTTATCGCGCAATGGCTTGCAGGTAATATTTGGGGAGCGGATTGGCCATTTTTCTGGGCTTTATTGCCTTGGCTTGTGCTAGGCATTCCATTTATTTTTTATAAAGCAAATGTGTTAAATGTACTGGCAATGACAGAACAAACGGCGGTTGGCTTAGGCTTAAACATCGAACGAGAGCGCTTACAATTAATAGTTGTCTCTGTAGCACTAGCTGCGGCAGCTGTATCAGTCACAGGAGGCATTGCCTTTATCGGTCTCATGGCTCCACATATTGCAAAGCAGCTTGTCGGACCGCGTTTCCAGTTCTTTTTACCTTTAACATTGTTTATCGGTGCAAGCTTACTAATGCTAGCGGATACAATTGGCCGCGTAGCGATTTCAAGTGCGACAGTGCCAGCAGGTATTATCGTCGCATGTATCGGTGCACCATATTTTTTATATTTACTACGAAAAAACGACTGAATGGCATTGGCTGTTCAGTTGTTTTTTTATAAACGGACAGGGGGCTTCGTACGACGAAGAAAGCTAGGATAGTCCGCTCAAAGTTGCGGATAGGAAGTTGAGAATGATCGATAATAGCGTCGTCAAAGTGGGGATTGGAGCAGAAAAGTAATAGCAGGTGCTAGACCAAGGCGATTTTTTTCGTTCTTTTTATCTAAAAAAATAAGCTGAAAATTTATTTTGCACAATTAGTATTTCAAGTTTTTTGGAACCCCTTTTTAGACCGGTAATTATTAATATAATAAATACAGGAGGGAAGAGACAATGATATTATTAGCACGACAGCAATCCCAAATGCATAGAATTCTAGAAGCCTTAATACAAAGGTTGCCTAATACACACATAGACTACATGAATTATTTTGAAAGATTAATGCGTATACAGGCTGGCTTTGCTGGAGAAAAGCGTGTAGATGCAGAATGGCTTGAAATTAATTTACCCACTCCACATTACTTCCTCCATGATTTACAAATACTTAATCACTTCGGGAAAACACATCAAATAGACACTATTCTAATATGCCCCCATTTTATATTAATACTAGAAATTAAAAATATAACAGGCTTTCTTGAATACGATGAGTCTTTTACTCAATTTACAAGAACTACTGCTCAAGGTGATGTTGAGGGAATGATTGATCCTTTTCATCAAGTTAGACGTCATGCTGAGTGGATAAAGAAGATATCACAGCAGTATAAGGTGGAGATTCCTATTCACTATGCAGTCGTTCTTGCAACGAAAAATGCTATTTTATCAGAAAGTTTAAAAGGACACCCAATTTTTCATGTTTCAGGATTACGTTATCATTTAAGGAAATGGCTTAAACAGCATAAAGAGGTGATACTAGATGTTGACAAGCTCTTTCTTTTTGCTACTAAATTAATGTCCAATCATATGCCAATTAAAAGAGAAATAGCCATTCCTGTTCAGGATATTATAAAAGGAGTGCTATGTGTACGTTGTTCAAATGGACAGCGAATGAGTTATCACTCTAAAAAATGGACTTGTCAACGCTGCGGATTAGTTGATCAGGAGGCTATTTTCAGAACGCTTGAAGATTACAAGTTGTTAATGGGCGATTCGTTAACGAATAAAAGCTTTTGTGAGTTTTTCGCAATAGATTCACCAGATTTAGCGTATAGGCTATTGAAGAAATTACCCTTAAAAGCAGAAGGAATAAAAAAACATAGGAAATATTGGATTTACGATGGATGATAGTCCGATCAAAGTCTTGGATAGAAAGCGAGAAAAATGGATAGAGCGCTCAAAGTTGAGGGGAAAGTCGGGAAAGGTGGATAGCGGTCAAAAACGTGGATAGAAAGCTGAGAAAGCTGGATAGCCTGCTCAAAAACGTGGATAGAAAGATGAGAAAGCTTGATAGCGGTCAAAAACGTGGATAGAAAGCCGAGAAAGCTGGATAGCCTGCTCAAAAACGTGGATAGAAAGCTGAGAAAGCTGGATAGCGGTCAAAA
>NZ_JBIWGL010000023.1:0-38744 GCF_044763535.1 Lysinibacillus sp. NPDC095746 | reverse complement strand
AACGTGGATAGAAAGCTGAGAAAGCTGGATAGCGGTCAAAAACGTGGATAGAAAGCTGAGAAAGCTGGATAGCCTGCTCAAAAACGTGGATAGAAAGCTGAGAAAGCTGGATAGCGGTCAAAAACGTGGATAGAAAGCCGAGAAAGCTGGATAGCCTGCTCAAAAACGTGGATAGAAAGCTGAGAAAGCTGGATAGCGGTCAAAAACGTGGATAGAAAGCTGAGAAAGCTGGATAGCCCGGTCAAAATCATGGATTGAGAGTCGAAAATGCCAGATAGCCCGTTCAAAATGCCGGATAGCTGCCCTAAAACCACAGACTTCTCCCTAATTTCCTACTAGACAAATAGATTTTTTAAGTATATAGTTAGTTAGGCTAACTAACTAAAAAGGAGTGATATTGTTGACGATTGAACAAGAGTTTTTTAATCAGTACCGCTTAATGTACAGACCGTTTATCAATCTAGTGAATGAGCAGTTAGGGAAATATCAGCTGTATAGTTCTCAATGGGCTCTCCTTCGATTATTGAAGGATAAAGGGCCACATACATTTGTTGATATTGCGAATTTTATGTATATTGAAAAGCCGAGTGTGACTAGGCTTGTGCACAAGCTTGTGGAACTTGGCTATGTGGAAACGGTAGCGGGTAGGGATAAACGTGAAAAGCTTGTACAATTAACGGTTAATGGTGAAGTGATTGTGCAAGAAATTCAAGCGCATTTAAAACCAACTATGGAACAGGCACTCGCAGGGGTATCAGAGCGGGATATTGAAATTGCGACACAAGTTTTAGCGAACATTTGTGCAAACATCAATCGGTAGGAGAGAAAAAAAGTGGAAGCATCTAGACAAAAACTTTGGACGAAGGACTTTTTAATCGTCTCACTCATTAACTTTACCATTACCTTAATATTTTTTTTATTGATGGTAACAATTGCAGGCTATGCGGTTGAGCATTTTGGGGCTTCAACTAGTACGGCAGGGCTTGTATCGAGTATTTTTATTATTGGTACATTATTTGGTCGTCTCGGGACTGGACGTATCATTGGGGATTGGGGTAGCAAAAAAACACTATTTTGTGGATTATTATTGTTTATGCTATCAACGATGTCTTATTTTATCGCGACGAATTTGCCCCTTCTTATGCTTAATCGTTTAGTACAAGGTATTGCACTTGGGGTGGCTAGTACGGCGACAGGAACAATTATTGCCCAAATTTTACCGCCTGAGCGACGAGGGGAAGGTATCGGTTATTATAGCTTAAGTGCTATTTTAGCAACGGCTATAGGACCTTTTGTAGGTATTCTTTTAACACAGCTGTTTGCAGATTATCGGATGATTTTTGCTGTTGATTCCGTATTAGCTATTGTTTGCTTTTTGATGTATTTTATCGTAACCATTCCAGATGCACCGAAGAAGGCGAAAGAAATGGCTGAGAAAACAGGATTTAAGCTATCCAATTTTATCGAAATGCGTGCTGTGCCAATTGCTTTTGTGGCGCTCGTTATTGGCTTTGCCTATTCAGGGGTTATGTCATTTATGACGTTTTATGCGAAAGAGCTTGATTTGGTAACAGCGGGAAGTTATTTCTTTATTATTTATGCAATTGTCATTTTAGCGACACGTCCATTTACAGGGAAATTACTAGATACTAGAGGTGCGAACATTGTGATTTATCCATGTCTAGTCATTTTTGCAGTCGGTATGTATGCTTTTAGTTCTGCGACAAGTAGTATTGTCTTTTTATTAGCAGCTGCTTGCATAGGAATTGGCTATGGCAATTTCAATTCAGTAGCGCAAGCAATCGCTATTAAAGTTACACCAAATGAGCGTTTAGGACTTGCGACATCGACATATTTTATTTTATATGATTTAGGTTTAGGTGTTGGTCCTTATTTCTTAGGATTCTTCGTTCCGACTTCGGGGTACAGTGCTATTTTCTTCGCGATGGTATTCGTTATTTTAGTTTCAATTGTCCTTTATTATTTTTTATATGGAAAAAATGAAAATGTAAAACAAGCAAAAATTTCATAGTTTAGAATCTTTATATTGAAGAAAAAACATTATTATCACCTAGATAATGATGTTTTTTTCTTTAATTAAAAATACTTCTTGCAATCGACTATGATAATCATTATCATTCTCGATATAAACTATTTCGGAAGTAGGTACTTAGCATGAAAAAAAATTCATTATTGTCAGTATTAGTTGCAGGGGGCATTCTTATGACTGGCTGTGGCAATACAGATGAAGCTAAAAAAGAAGATAAGCCTGCAACAGAGCAAGCAGAAAAAGGTACAAAAGTTGATTTATCCGTTGAAACTGCAGCTTATCAAAAATTTGCCTTAGAGCAAATGGATCAATTTTTACTAGAAACAGAAAAATTTGTGAACGCATTTAAAGCCGGTGACATTGAAAAAGCAAAAGCTGCCTATGCACCAGCACGTATGTATTTCGAGCGCTCAGAGCCAATCGCTGAAAGCTTTGGCGACCTGGATCCACGTATTGACGGTCGTTTAGCTGATATTAAAGAAGAAGGTAAGGGCGAAGAAGAATGGTCAGGTTATCATAAGCTTGAACATGCGCTTTGGGTAGAAAATAAAACTGCAGGCTACGAGGCAATTGCAGATCAATTACTAGCAGACGCTAAAGAATTACACGCTTTAGTTCAAACTGTAGAAGTATCACCAGATTTAATGATTACAGGTGCGGTTGATTTATTAAATGAAGTATCAACATCTAAAATCACTGGTGAAGAAGAAATCTATTCTCACACAGACCTATATGACTTTAAAGCAAACATCGAAGGTGCAGAAAAAATCTTTGAAATCCTACGTCCAAAATTAGAAGCGAAAGACAAAGACTTAGTAGCAACATTGGATGAAAAGTTCAAAGCAGTAGATGATTTATTGGCCAAGCATGCAACTGCTAATGGCGGGTATGTTTCTTATGAAGAATTAACTGAAGAAAACACAAAAGCACTTGCAGCAGCCGTAAATCAACTTGGAGAACCATTAAGCCAAATGGGTATTATTTTGGAGTGATAATAAATGACAGTGTCAAATGATGAAAAATGGATCAATAAAAAAATATCTAGACGTGACATGTTAAAGTTAACAGGTATGGGAGTAGCTGGTGTAGCAATCGGTGCTTCTGGCTTAGGTGGTGTTATGAAAGTAATGGGCTATGATGTGTTTGAGCCTGTTGCAGACAGCACGACAGCAGTTAACAAAGTTGATTTCTATGGAAAACATCAATCTGGCATTATTACACCTGTTCAGACAAATATATATTTTGCTTCTTTGGATGTTTTATTTACATCAAAGAAAGAACTACAAGAGTTGTTCAAACAATGGACACCTCTTGTTGTACGTTTAATGAATGGTGAATTAATGGTAGATTTAACAACAAATACTAGAGTGCCGACAGGAGATACTGGTGAAGCGGATGGCTTAGATGCTTCAAACTTATCGATTACAATAGGTGTAGGACCTTCTTTGTTTGATAAACTTGGTATCCAGCATTTGAAGCCTGAGGAATTAAAAGACTTACCTCACTTCCCGAAGGATCAGTTACAAAAAGAATTTACTGGTGGGGATCTTTGTATTCAAGCATGTGCGGATGATCCACAAGTGGCATTCCACGCTGTACGTAATTTAGTTCGTGCAGCTTCTGGTAAGGTAGAAATTAAATGGTCACAGGCAGGATTTAACTCATTCCCAGCTGGCGGAGGCTCACCTAGAAATTTATTTGCATTCAAGGATGGTACGGTAAATCCATCGAGTACCGATGAAAAAGATTTAAATAAAGTAGTATGGGTCGATAAAGGTTGGCTAAAAGGCGGCTCTTATTTAGTAGCTCGTAAAATACAGATGCATCTTGAAACATGGGATCGTACATCTTTAAAAGATCAAGAAGCAACATTTGGTCGTTATCGCGATAGTGGTGCACCTATTGGTAAAAAGAAAGAATTTGATGATTTCGATGTAGAGGCGAAGGATAGTAACGGTGAGTATATTATGCCAGATACTTCACATGTGCATTTGGCACGTAAATCGGGTGCACGTATTTTACGTCGTTCATACTCTTATGCATCAGGAGTTATGACGAATACGGGTACACATGATGCCGGACTATTATTTATATCTTATCAAAAAGACCCAGCCCAGTTTACAACAGTCCAAAATAGCTTAGGGCGAATGGATAAATTGAATGAGTACATTACCCATCGAGGCAGCGCAGTGTTTGCTTGCTTCCCTGGTGTATCAAAGGGGAGTTATATAGGTGAAGCACTTTTTAACGCGCTGTAGTTTAGTACTTTGCTTGTTATTGGCACTTGCTGTACCAGTGCAGGCAGCGCAATCATATAGTCATTTGTACATTTCTATTAGTGATGCGCTAATGAATACGAAGCAGGACAAAGAAGCCGAGGCAGAACATGCACTTGAACAATTTGCCACAGACTGGGCATCGGTCACGTCTGAGCAAAAGGACGCAAAAGTAAAAGTAGATGAAATTCTTGCGCAAGCAGTTAAAGCTACTTCCAAAGAAGAACGTTTAAAGGCATTGTCTGACTTGTCAAATGCCTTACGTGCTTTAGAAAAGCTTGAGAATCCTGTAGATGAAGCTGCGCAGCGAGCAGAATTTGGCACGAAATTTAAACCTAACATGAAAGCATTTGAAGATGCCTTAGCAAGTGGTGATTTAACTAAAATCGACGCAGCGTATAAGGATTTTAATACGAAATGGAAGAAAATTGAACGCCCTGTACGTGAGCAAAGTATTGCGATGTACGGACAAATTGAAACACAGATGGCCTTTATCCGAATCTCACTTGCTTCGGAAAAGCCAGATGTAGCCTTAATGCAATCTCAATATGCAGAATTAAAACAAACAATCGAGGATTTTATAGCAGGTAATGATACGGCGAAAGTTGTTGAAGGTGAGTATTCTTTAGCAACACTAGTCGCTTATATTGATGAGACAAACGATTTTATCGATGCAGGTGATTACAAGGCTGCATCTGATAAAATTCGAGAGTTCATTAAAATATGGCCAAGTGTAGAAATTGGTATTTCAACACGTAACGGCAGCCTTTATACAAAAATTGAAAGTGATATGCCGATCCTCGTTAGTGACTTATTAAAGTCTAACGTCGATGCCAAAGCAATTCAAAGTAAGCTTGATACTTTCCGCACTGAAATTGAATTGATTCAAGGTGACTCGGATTATACTCTGTGGGATGCAGCATTAATCTTACTCCGAGAGGGCTTAGAGGCACTGCTTATTATTATGGCATTAGTATCGTTCTTAGAGAAATCTGGACAAAAAACAATGCGCAAATGGATATATGTTGGCGCATTAGTAGGAATCTTACTATCAGCGATAGCAGCTGTTTTAATGTCGACACTTTTCCAATCTGCGACAATTGATACAAGTCGAGAGCTGATGGAAGGTTATATTGGGTTACTAGCAGCAGCGATGATGATTGGCGTTGGTATTTGGCTCCATAGTAAATCAAGTGTGACAAGCTGGAATCGCTATATCTCCAAACAAATGGGCAATGCCATCTCAAGTGGCTCGGTGTTTGCGATGGCAGTAATTAGCTTCTTATCCGTTTTCCGTGAAGGGGCAGAAACACTTGTCTTTTATGCGGGGATTGCACCTAAAATGGAGACATCTCAATTTGTACTAGGTATCGTAGTAGCACTTATATTA
Organism: Lysinibacillus sp. NPDC095746; assembly: GCF_044763535.1. NCBI lineage: Bacteria > Bacillati > Bacillota > Bacilli > Caryophanales > Bacillaceae > Lysinibacillus > Lysinibacillus sp. NPDC095746. The sequence goes on along the minus strand of NZ_JBIWGL010000023.1, from coordinate 33,028 downwards.
TTAACTATTTTTGCATTTGTGTTACTGAAAGCAAGTGGAAAAATTCCAATTCATAAATTTTTCGCAGTGGCAACGGTGTTAATCTATGTATTGGCGTTTAAAATTATTGGTGTCAGTCTGCATACACTGCAGCTAAGAGATACAGTTTCAACAACAATTGTAGATGGCTTGCCAGTTGTCAGCTTCATTGGTTTTTATCCAACAGTAGAAACAATGATTGGGCAAGCGATTTTACTTTTACTTATTGTAGCTACGGTCATTTATAAAAAGAAACAAAAATAAATAGAAGGGCAGATGAATTTATTTTCATCTGCCTTTTTGCTTTTCAATAACACTAAACAAAGGTTTATTTTTTTGTAAATTGGACGTTGATATAATTTACTGCATCGTTACAAAAGGAAAATAAATAGGCTCATTTCTACAATACAACTTTACGACTTTATGTAATTAATTGTATTGTTGCCTTTCCTGAATAAGTGGAAAAGGGTACTATTGTATGTGGAGGATGTATATGGTAAAAAATATAAAGAAAAGTATAGGATCGACACCAAAATGTGTGGTTGATTTCCGTTCCGACTGGGCGCTTTCCTGGGGGCGTCCGATGAGCCGCTTCACTGCGCTGCAGGGTCTCATCGTGACGCTGATCCCCGAGGAGTCGCCCAGTCTCCACTCCAATCAACTATTTACATAGTAGACGTTTAAACTAAAGTCATCCACAACTTTTGGTGATGAACCAAAATATACAATATTCGCTAATTTTTTTCATACTATTTAGTTATAATTCAACGCTTATTTCGTGATGAGATTCAATGGGGGCAAATTATCGGAACTTCAATTTTATTTCTCCCTAACTCAAAGTTGGATCTCTTTCGGCGGATGTCAAAGCCTCCACTGATATAGAGGAACTTAGAGGCAATTTATCTGTGCGAAAGCGAAGCGCCAGCACAATAGGGTTTTATGAACATCAACACATGACTCAGTGACCAACATCAAGTTGGCCTAAAGTAGACGGGGGAATGAAGATGGATAGTGAAAAACACGGTAATGAAAATAGTGAAATCTACAGTTATAATACCTACAATATTTTTGCATATATTATAGGTATTCTATTTTCACCATTACTAGGGGTGATTATGGGAATTGTAGGTGTAATACAGCGTAAGAAAAATGCTTGGAGTATTATTATCATTTCAATTCTTGGTTGGGTTTTAAATGTATTGGTAATTAATAATCTATAAATGTGGCTTTACTAGAGTAGGGATTGTTTAATCATTGAGTACAATTTTTTTTATGAATTTTTGCTTCCACAATCTAGGGGACTTATGCGTATTACAACTCATATACGTAAGTCCTTTTGTTATGCTGTTCTCTCATTTCCAGGAGCGCTTCGACATCTTCATATGTTGCATTGCATCTCTTTGAACAGTCAAAGCGGTGATTAATTTTAATCAATCTTTTTCAAGGTTTTATAGATACATCCAGCTTTCAGCAAACAATATAGTGTTTTTCTCATTTTGAGGGGGAATTGCTGACTTCCCCTCTTTTAGAAGTTAGTTATGCCAATGCGACGGACGTTTTAGGTGGGAGGGTAATTTTGTTTGGTGATTGCCCTGTGCTGAATTTATTTGCATTTGGGTTAAAAACATACTGCTAGAAAGGTCTGCGCCGCGTAAATTGGCGTCTCGTAAATCCGCACCTATAAAATCAACCCCTCTTAAATCTGCATTTTGTAGGTTGGCAGCAATTAAATAAGCTCCTCTAAGATCGGTTGCTCTTAAATCCTTGCTCTTTAAATTCTTTCCAATCCAATCAACCCCACGATAGTCATACTTTCGAGCGCTTTTTCCATTAATCTTTTCGATAAGGATTTGGCGAATTTGCTCACTTGTTTCTAACAGTAAAACATTCACCGGCAGTCGGAAATTAGGAATATCTATTGCTAGTATTGCATCTGCTTCTAGCTCAGTTGCACGCTGTAGCTGTTCTAATTGCCTATGTAGTTTGTTAAATAGGGATGAATCAACCGTATACGATAATGCCTCTGCGACGTAGGCAATCATTTCATACAGTTGTTCCATAATCGGAAAGACATGAAACATTTTCTCAGAAATTTCAGGGTGTTGTCGCCAGTCTTGTCCATGGAAAGTTGTTTGTGAAACTTTTTGTCCTGCTCCTAAACAATCAAAAACTGTACATCCTTTAAACCCTTGACCTCTAAGTGTACTATGAATTTGACAGCTAAAATCGGATTGTAGATTAGGGCAAGGTGTGCCAGCGGCTTTATTAATGGCAAAGTCGCTAGAAGCAGCAATATTTAAAGCTGTACAACATAGACCAAAACAGCTTTGGCAATCGGCCTGTAAGCCTTCACGTATTTTTTTTCCTATTGTATAATCGATTTTTTTTACTTCAGCCATGATGTTTACCTCACTTAACACATTAACTTTTTACATTTTATTCTATCACTTATTATGCGTTAAAAGGATAATTTTGTATGGATGAATTTATAATTGATCTCTAGATATTTATAAAATCGGAACAGCCGCCTATTGACAATTTATTGTAAAATGCTATAATTTTCATCGACAGACAGTCGGTCTATGAGGAGGAGTAAAAATGAGAAAAGAAGCGATGGAGCGCAGAAACGAAATACTGGATGCGGCTGATGAGCTTTTCGGTCAGAAGGGCTTTGATGGCACTAGTACTAACGATATTCTCGAAAAGGTCGGAATTGCACGAGGAACGCTGTATTATCACTTCAAGTCGAAGGAAGATATTATGGACGCGCTAATTGAGCGGTATAATGCTCAAATTTTAGGTGCAGCCAATCGAATTGCTGCTGATAAGAGCATAGCCGTTCACGAGCGTATTGTTCGTGTTGTAATGGCATTAAACATAAGTGATGGAAACGGGAAGGAAATTATTGACCATATACATAAGCCTCAGAACGCGCTTATGCATCAGAAAATACAAAAGGTTATTATGAACGGTCTTCCCCCAATACTGACGGAAATAATCCGTGAGGGGATTGAGCAAGGACTATTCAGTACACCGTATCCGTATGAATGTATGGAAATGATTGTGGCCTATACGAATACCGTTTTTGATGATGATATGGTTGATATAACCGATGAAGAACGTGCTGCGCGTATACCAGCTTTTGTCTTCAACGTAGAAAGACTGCTCGGTGTCGAAAGCGGAAGTCTTATGTACATGATGAAGATGTTTAGCAATGGCGGTGAAGAAAATGGAAACAACGATGGTTGATTCAGAGGATTTTTTCAAAAAAATTCTTCTACTTTGGTCAGGGCAGCTTTCAGCAATAAGGAGCGGGCTTACAGTGTTTGGGCTTGCAATCTATGTTTTCCAGCAGCCGGGAAAGGCATCGGCAATGACGCTTGGATTTTTACTTGCGTTTTTGCCCTCGCTTTCGGGTATACTTGCAGATTATATGTTCACTCCTTTGCTAGTTGACGGCGGATTGCCTGCTAACACCGGTACAGGTTATGGTAAAGGAACGGGCTTACTCATCATAATCGCTGGCATTTTATTATGTGTTACTTCGTTCATTCTGTTCAATTTGAAGTCAGTTAAAAAGCTTGAAAACAGAGGTGACGTATGTATTTCAGATTAATCCGTAATGACATTGCTAAAAGCAAACTGATAACGTTGACAACAATGATATTTGTCGCTGCTGCGGCTATGCTTGTTTCGCTTTCGGCGATACTTATTGTCAATCTTTCTGGTGCGATCGATTCTCTAATGAATCAGGCGAAAACGCCGCATTTTATGCAAATGCACTCGGGGGATATTGATCCTGTACGACTTGCGAATTTCGCGGAGCAAAACAACAATGTTGATGAATTTCAAGTGCTTGAGTTTCTTAATATGAACAATGGGCAAATTATTTTAGGTGACCATTCGCTTGCGAATAATGTTCAAGACAATGGTTTCAGTATACAGAGTGGAAAATTTGATTATCTTCTTGATCTTGACGGAAACGTCATAAACGTATCCGATGGAGAGCTTTATGTGCCGATAAACTATATGAAGGACATCGACATAAAGGTCGGTGATAAAGCCGTAATAGGTGGGAAGAAATTTACTGTAGCGGGCTTCCTTCGTGATTCACAGATGAATTCCATGTTGTCTTCCTCAAAAAGATTTTTAGTCAGTCCGAATGATTACGCGGCAATAAAAGACAATGGAAGTACGGAATATTTGATTGAGTTTAGATTAAAGGATTTAACTGCGCTTAGTGAATTTGAAACTGCTTATGCCTCCGCAGGGCTTGAAGCGAATGGACCAACGATTACATATCCACTTTTCAAAACTCTTAACGCAATTTCCGATGGGCTGCTAATAGCAGTTATCCTTCTTATAAGCGTTCTAGTCGTTGCAATCGCATTTATGTGCATACGTTTTACACTCCTTGCAAAAATCGAGGATGATTACCGTGAAATTGGTGTTATGAAGGCGATAGGGTTGCGTCTTTCTGACATTAAGAAAATTTATCTTGCGAAGTACACAGCGATTGCAGCAGGGGGTAGTATTCTCGGTTTTGCACTTTCGTTAATATACAAAGACCTGCTTCTTGAAAATATCCGACTTTATATGGGGGAAAGCGAGAACACTTCATTTGCCGCGGCATTAGGAATAATTGGCATACTGCTTGTATTCCTAGCGATAATTGCCTATGTAAGCGGAATACTAAGACGATTTCGGAAAATATCTGCTGCAGAAGCAATGCGTTTTGGCACTTCACAGGAAAAAAACGCAGGAACAAAGCGCTTTTGCCTGCATAGAAATAAGTTGCTTAACCCGAATATTTTTCTAGGTATTAAGGATGTTCTCGCAAGGAAGAGACTTTACGCTACAATGCTTGCCGTACTTGTAATTTCATCATTTATCATAATTGTTCCACAAAACCTTTACAACACGATTTCCTCAACAAGTTTCATTAAATATATGGGTATTGGAAACTACGATATTCGTATCGATATTCAGCAGACTGATCATATTTCTAAAAAATCTGCCGAGGTTTTAACATCTATTAACAACGACAGGTCCATTTCAAAATATACCATCCTTACAACAAAGACATTCAAAACAAAAACAGAAGACGGTTCGGAAGAAAATATAAAAATCGAACTTGGCGACCATTCGATATTCCCCATTCAATATATCGAGGGCAGAGCACCCGCAGTTGACAACGAAATTGCACTTTCATCTTTGAACGCTGATGAAATGAGCAAAAATGTTGGCGATGTCATGACGGTCGTGATGAATGGGAAGGACATAAAGCTCACGGTAAGTGGCATTTATTCCGACATTACGAACGGAGGAAAAACGGCAAAGGCTATTTTTACTGATAATTCGGAAGGTATAATGTGGAGCGTGATCTGCGCGAAGCTTTCAGATAAATCTCTTGTTAATGAAAAAGTCTCAGAGTATGCGGACAGATTTACTTTCGCTAAAATTTCCAATATCGATGAATTTGTAACTCAAACATTCGGCTCGACTATAAAATCGGTAAGCAAGGCATCCATTGCTGCAATTGCCATAGCACTCGTAATAACGGTACTAGTAACACTGTTGTTTATGAAAATGCTTGTCGCAAAGGACAGATATTCTATTGCCGTTATGAAAGCATTAGGTTTTACAAACCCGGATATTACGATACAGTTTGCATCGCGAGCGGTATTCATATCAATGATCGGAATTGTTCTTGGTACTCTATTAGCGAATACTCTCGGAGAAGTACTTGCTGGCGCGGTTATCTCCTCGTTTGGGGCGTCGTCGTTTAGTTTTTCAATCAATCCACTTTCCGCGTACGTACTTTGTCCGTTAATGATGGTTTGCTCGGTACTAATCACAACAATAATTGGTACATCGGGCGCGGGGAAAATAAAAATATCCGAAAATATAAAGGAGTAGTTTATGAAGAAGATTATCATCGGTGAACATATTGTAAAAACTTTCGGCGAGGGTGATGAAAAGTGCAATGTTCTCGACGGAGCGTCCGTTGACATAAACGAGGGTGAGTTTGTTGCAATAATGGGACCCTCTGGCTCGGGTAAAACAACGCTAATGTTTGCACTAAGCGGCATGGACAGTGCTGATGGTGGAAGGATTATTTTTGATGGCATTGATCTATCGTCAATCAGGGAGGTTGAACTTTCAGATATACGTAGAACTAAAATGGGCTTTGTATTTCAGCAGCCAACGATGCTTAAAAATCTAAATATTCTCGATAATATTATTCTGCCATTAATGCGCGAGAATAGAAAAAATGTTGCAAAAATATCAGAGAAGGCACGAGCACTTATGAAGAGGGTTGGTATAGAGGAGCTTAAAATGCGCGACATTACACAAGTTTCGGGAGGGCAGTTACAGCGAGCAGGGATCTGTCGAGCGCTTTTGAACAACCCGAAAATCATCTTCGGCGATGAACCAACAGGTGCTCTTAACTCAAAATCAGCACAGGAGATTATGGACATCTTTTCCGAAATTAACGCGGGCGGAACTGCAATCATGCTTGTCACTCATGATGTAAAGGTAGCGGCGCGGACAGAGCGTGTTTTGTTTATGAGAGATGGAAAAATCGTAAGTGAGCTAAAGCTTCCAAAGTTTGACGGAACGAATATTGATGACAGAATAGGGAAAGTAACGGAGAAAATGTGGGGAATAGGGATATAAGTTGTTAGATCAACAAAGGCTGAATGAGAACCTGGGGGGAACGAACGCGTCCTGTAATAACGCCTTCGTGATCAACATCTTGCCGACCAAGCAGCTCAGCGGACTGATCCTTGCTTGGTTAGCGGCGGAATTTCGGGTTTTAGTGGCGTTCTTCCTTTGGTTAGCGGCGCAACTCACACTTTTAGCGGAGAATGCCAACATAAGCTCTTTAGAAGAATTGACGCCCTCGGGAAATCACCTCCAATATTGCAGAAGATGTATATATTGCATTACAACCTGAAGGAAGAAGCCTATATTTTTAAGGTTCTTCCTTTTTTTGCTTTTAATACTTGCAAACTTAAAAGTCATAGTGTAATATTTAACTAGTACACTATGACTCGAGGTGTTTATGTGAAAAATTTTGCAGGGCTGTTGAAAAAGGAATGGATGCTTTATAGGGCGTGGCTATTTAGTGGAATTTTTATTGGGATCATGCTGTCAATAATCGTTCCATATTTAATTAGGCGTTTTAGTGGTGAATTTACGATGGAAAACCAGCTGCCATTTTTCTTTTCGATATTAGTACTTATGTTAGGTGTATTTTTTTCGGTATTACAATATCTAATTAGCATCCGTAATGACTTAAGGATCAAAGAGATCTGGCTGCATTCAACTAGTTCTATTGCGCAGCTTGTAGGTGTTAAAATTGTATTTTCCTTAATAGGATACGCTATCTTCAATTTTATCTTTGTGAGTATAGCTATATACAATATCAAAGAAGAGATTATAGGCAACTTCGCCCAAATCTTTTTATTGATTATGCTTGTTGTATCACTTATTGTTATTTTCCAATTGATGATGTTTGTGATAGTGCTACTATTTTTTGCATTTAATCTCCAAATGAAACACTTATTTGGTAACTTTTCTGTAGTTATCACGATGTTTACCTTTTTCTTTAGTTTGAATTTATGGTTCAAATTTACAGAAAGTAAATTATATGATAATATTTTCCATCATATAGGTATTCCATTAACGGGTCTGGAACCATTTTTTCCGAAGTCACAAACAATGAATTTAAGTTGGGGCACCATGTATATCGTAGATGAAGTAGCAACTTTTATTTTGGTAGCCGTCCTATTTATCATAGCGACTAAGTGGTTTGAAAAGGTGGTTTTACGATGACAATCGACTTTTCACGTGATAAGCCCATTTATAGTCAGCTCGTAGATAGGATATGTGGGGACATTCTGAAAGGGAAGTTAGTGCTTGGGGATCGACTTCCTTCGGTTCGAGAATATGCAGTGGAGACAGGTGTTAACGTAAATACTGTGCAACGGGTGTATAAGGAGTTAGAAGCGATGAATATAACGGAAACCAAACGAGGTCAAGGTACATTTATTACAACTGAAGAAAAGCGAATTGCGCTTTTACGCGAAGAAATGAAAACACAATTAGCAGATCATTTTTTAACTTCCATTGAAGCACTTGGATTTTCAAAGGAAGAGATGATTGTTGTTTTACAAAATAAATCGTGAGGTGAAATAAATGCTGCAGTTATCGAATGTTTCTTTTCGTTATATGAAAAAGCCTATTCTTCAGGATGTGTCATTTTCCTTTCCGGTTGGACAAATCATTGGGCTTGTTGGAGAAAATGGTAGTGGCAAGTCGACACTACTTAAAGTGTTGACAGGCATATTACGTCCATCGAGTGGGGAAGTATTGCTAAATGGAACACCTGTTACACGTAGAAGTGCTGATAAAATTGCTTATTTACCAGATATTGATTTATTTTTTGATTTTTACACAGGTGAGCAGCTTTTTCAGCATTATGCTTCTCAATTCGAAGATTTTTCGTATGATAAGGCATGTATTGTTGCGGAGTTTTTGCAAGTTGATAAAAGTGTGAAATTACGGCAATTATCAAAGGGGAATCGTGGTCGAATGAAAATGGCCGCAACTCTTGGGCGAGAAGTACCTTATTATGTAATGGATGAGCCATTTTCTGGTCTTGATCCTATTGTTCGTGAACAGCTCATTAAAGGGTTAATTCAATTTACTGATATTGAACATCAGACAATTTTATTATCAACACATGAATTATATGAAGTAGAGCCTATTTTAGATCAAATCATTTTATTACAAAATGGTTCGATTATTGCACATGAGGAAGTAGAGACGATTCGAGATATGTCGAATAAGGATGCTGTGCAATGGATGAAGGCATTTTATAAGAAAGGGTGAAATTAATGACAACACAACCTATTGTTCAATTGCAAAATATTTCAAAAACCATTCGTGGTAAGCAATTGATTCAGCAATTGAATATCGATTTATATCCAGGTCAAATTACTGGATTTTTAGGACCGAATGGCGCAGGGAAAACGACGACAATTCGTATGATGACAGGGCTTATGCATCCAACTGAGGGGAACGTCATTATTGATGGTCTTTCCCTAAAGGATAATTATGAGGAAGCGATTAGTAAGGTCGGCGTAATTGTAGAAAATCCGGAAATGTATAAATTTATGACGGGCTATAAAAACTTACTGCACTTTGCGCGTATGCATAAAAATGTGACAAAAGAGCGTATTGAAGAGGTCGTTAAACAAGTTGGTCTTGAGAAACGCATTCATGAAAAGGTATCAACGTATTCGTTAGGGATGCGTCAGCGTTTAGGACTTGCACAGGCACTGCTTCATCGTCCAAAATTTTTAATTTTAGATGAACCTACAAATGGTCTGGATCCAGCAGGTATCCGAGAGTTTCGTATGTATTTACGTAAAATCGCGGCGGAGGATGGAGTATCTGTTTTTGTCTCCAGTCATTTATTATCCGAAATTGAGTTAATGTGTGATCGAGTAGCTGTTATTCAAAATGGCAAACTCATTGACATTCGTGATATCAACGTTGAAACTTCTTCGTTTTATTATATTGAAGCTACACCAAATGATCAGGCTGCAGCACTTCTACAAAAGCTTGATTACAACTTTGTGACAGAAAATAACGGTTATGTGGTGGAAATAAAGAAAGAGGATATACCGAAACTAATAATGCAATTTGTGAATGAAGGAATTCAATTATTTGCTGTACAACCGCATCAAAAAACGTTAGAGGATCAATTCTTAGAAATGACAGGAGGTGGCCAAATTGCTGAAGCTAATTCAAAATGAATGGATGAAATTATGGCATAAAAAAGGAACTTGGGTAATGGTCGCGCTAGTTATCCTCTTTATTATTGGTCCAGGTATTATGCTGAAATACTTTGATACAAAAATAACAGAAGATATAACGTGGCAGGAAAGTGAACAACAGGCCATTAATAATAATAAAGAGTTTATGAACGAAGACAATATATCGGTAGAGGATAAAAAATACTTTGAGGAGCAAATTGCTATTTCGGAGTATCGATTAGCCAATAATGTGCCATCACAAGTAGATGGTAGCGTAGAGAGTTTTATGTCATTGACAGGTGGCATGCTGACTTTAGTGACATTGTTTACAGTTATTACTGCAGCAAGTATTGTATCTAGTGAATTCTCTACTGGTACGATTAAAATGCTATTAACGCGTCCGGTTTCGCGCGCAAAAATATTAACGTCAAAATTACTTACAACTTTCATATTTGGACTCTTATTGTTTGTTGTCAATGTCGTAGTAAGTGCTCTTGTTGGACTGATACTATTTGGCGGTACAACTGGTGTTGAGCTAGAAATGGTCAATGGTCAAATTGTTGAAAAAGCAGTATGGAATGATTTAGCTTATCACTACTTACTTTCTGGCGGAAGCTTTGTTATGTCAATTTTGTTTGCTTTCTTAGTGGGCTCAGTTTTCCGTTCAAGCTCTTTAGCGATTGGCTTAACGATGTTCTTATCTTTTACAGGTGGAATGATTGTGATGTTCCTAAGCAGATTTAAAATCGTTAAATATATTTGGCTAACACATTCAGACTTAACACAGTATGAAAAAGGCAATTTTATAATAGATGGTATGACAATGCCATTCTCACTCACAATTCTTGCGATTTACGCTGTAATTTTCCTTGTGATCAGCTATATGACATTTATGAAACGTGATGTAACAGCATAAAAATGCGTTTGCTTTCATGAACTGCACCTCAATTGTTAGAAATATAACTAACAATTGGAGGTGCTTTTTTTGTCTGGATGAGACAATTTTTAGAATATAAATAAAATACATAAAGGTTGAATTTAAGTTATGAAAATAGAAAATTCTGAAAATTGGTTGTTTTTTTCTAGATAAAGAATATAATAGATAGTACAATAATTGGTATAGACAACTATACCTAAAGGGGGGCGGAAAATTGTTAGCTTTCTTACAAAAAATTGGTAGGTCGTTAATGTTTCCAATCGCTACTTTACCAGCAGCTGCATTACTATTACGTTTAGGCTCTGATGATATGCTTGGTGCAGTACCGAATGACGTTGTGCATTATATTGCAAGCATTATGGCTGCTTCAGGTGATGCTATTTTAGGTAATTTACCCATTATTTTTGCAATCGGTATTGCAATAGGCTTTGCGCACGATAATAGTGGTGGTGCTGCGTTAGCAGGTGCCATTGCCCATCTTATATTAGTCGCAGTCTTAGGGGCCGTTAATAAAGACTTAAATATGGGCGTATTTGGCGGTATTATTGCTGGTGTTACAGCAGGTTTACTGTATAACAAATTTTATAATGTTAAATTTCCAGAATGGTTATCCTTCTTTGGAGGACGGCGATTTGTACCCATTATAACGTCTATTACAATGGCGGTTTTAGCTAGTATTTTAGCTTTAGTGTGGGGACCAATTCAAGGTGGAATCGATGCAGTAGGGAACTGGTTTATTGGGGCAGGATCACTTGGGGTAGGAATGTATGGTTTTTTCAATCGTCTATTAATTCCAGTAGGTCTACATCATGTTATTAATACAATCATCTGGTTTGATTTTGGCGAATTTACAAATGCTGCAGGCGAACTGGTCAAAGGGGACATCCATCGCTTTTTAGCAGGAGACCCAACAGCAGGACATTTCCAAGCAGGTTTCTTCCCAATCATGATGTTTGGGTTACCAGCAGCGTGTCTTGCGATGTATTTTGCAGCGAAAAAGGAAAAACGTGCAGTAGTCGGTGGTATGTTTGTATCCATCGCGTTAACAGCATTTTTAACAGGCGTGACAGAGCCGATTGAATTTACCTTTATGTTCTTATCACCTGTACTTTATGGTATCCATGCTGTATTAACAGGTATTTCGCTTGCGATCTCTTATATGATTGGATTCCGTGATGGTTTCGGTTTTTCAGCAGGTTTAATTGACTATTTATTAAACTTTGGTTTAGCAGATAGACCATGGCTATTAATTCCATTGGGATTAGGTTTTGGCGCTATTTACTTCGTTATTTTTTATTTCTTAATCAAGAAACTAGACTTAAAAACGCCAGGTCGTGAGGATGAAGAGGAGGACGGAACGGAAGCTGATTCAGCTCTATCTAACGATTTAGATGTTCGAGCTTACAAAACAATCGAAGCGTTAGGTGGACCAACTAATATTAAGCAAGTTGATTACTGCACAACCCGTCTTCGTATGACTGTTGGCGATGTGGATCAGGTGGATGAAAAAATGTTAAAACAAACGGGTGCGCGTGGTGTTATGCGAATTAATAAGACAAACGTACAAGTGATTATTGGTACATCCGTCGAATTTTTAGCAGAAGCTATGAAAGATCGCCTGAAAAAAGGTAACCCAACTCCTGCAAATATTTCTTTACAGCAAGATCCGTCTATTATTAAAGAGACTGTAGCACAAGCAACAATTTCTTCAGATGATTTTGAAATGCCCATGACAGGTGATTTAATACCGTTAGCTGAAGTGCCTGACGAAGCCTTTTCATCAGGTATAATGGGACCCGGTTTTGGCATTCATCCGACAGATGGTACGGTTTATGCACCGTTTGATGGAAGAGTAGTCATGATTTTCCCAACGAAGCATGCTATCGGCTTAAAATCCGATACAGGTGTAGAAATACTAATTCATGTTGGTTTAGATACTGTCAAGCTAAACGGTGAAGGGTTTGAAATGATAGTTTCAGAGGGGCAGTTGATTCAACGGGGTGATCCGTTATTAAAAGTAGACTTTAAGAACATTAAAGACAAAGTACCTTCTATCGTCACACCAATTGTATTCACAAATTTAATTGGACGAGGAGTTACACTTGAAAAATCCGGTTTCCAACGAGCTGGTTCTAATAATATTATTTCTATTAAAAAATAATAAACAAGGATTTGAATAAAAGGGGAACATTACAACTTTTAGAATGTGATTTACAAGGAATGGAGCTTTAATGAATTTGAGGAAAGGGGCATCTAGAATTGAAATTAGAACGTTATTCTTCTAGAAATGAATTATACGCTCGTGCAGTAGACATTATAACGAATGCAAAAAATAACGGTGCTACAACGTTCGGTTTAGCTACAGGAGGTACAATGGAACCGCTATATTCTAAAATCTGTGAGACTGAGGTTGATTTTTCCGATTGTATTAGCTTTAATTTAGACGAATATGTTGGACTAAGTGCTAAACATGAACAAAGCTATGCATATTATATGGCTACACATTTATTTCGTCATAAACCGTTTAAAGAAGCCTATTTACCGAATGGTTTAGCTGATAATCCTACAGAGGAAGCTGCTCGCTATGAATCTTTATTACAACAGCATCCGTTAGATTTCCAATTGCTTGGTATCGGACAAAATGGCCATATCGGTTTCAATGAACCAGGAACAGCATTTGATTCATTGACTCATCTGATAACGCTTGAACAATCTACTCGCCAAGCAAATGCACGCTTCTTTGATTCTATCGAAGAAGTACCAACGCAAGCCATTACGATGGGGATTCACTCCATTATGCGCGCAAAATGCATTTTGTTAATCGCTGTTGGAGATGCAAAACGTGATGTTTTTAAACATGTACTTGCATCTGACTATACGGAAGATGTGCCAGCAAGTGTTTTAACAAAGCATCCAAATGTTGTGATATTAACAGATTTACAAGAGTAGGGAAACGTCCTCGTATGTCCAGCTAGTCATGTACTATTAGACAAGATAAAAAGCAGTTGAAGATACAAGAAATTGTAGAGCTTCAACTGCTTTTTTTACAGGTGTACAACAGCCGCTGCAATAAATTAAAGCCTCCGGCGGATAAAGGGGTTAATAAAGTATGTTAGCCTAAAATCATCGCATCCATTGCGACAACAGCTATCTGCCCTGCATCTGTGCCGCTGCCGCTACGCTTTCGCGCAAAAGACATGTGCAGGCCTTAGGACAAAGCCAATTCCGGACGCAATTATGCCAAGGCGGTAGTGTTGTGTAGAAAATGTTTCAAGACGTAAATAGAATTCGATATAATGAATGAAAAACTAGAGAGGCATGTTTATGGAAACAGAATGGTTACGAACTTTTATTGTTGCAGCGAAAAAAGAGAATTTTCGTGAGACTGCAGAACAACGTGATGTTGAGGCGTTCTTAGCAGTTTGTCATCTGATTTACAAAGATGTAGTTAATAATTAATATAGAGCAAGAATTAAAGTTTGGAAGAAGAATTTCTCTAACTTAAAGTTCAAATCTAAAAAATTCATTAACAGGTTATTAGCTTGAGAGTATGTATGAAATTTGTTTTATGAATTCTTATATAAAGTTGGTGTAATAGGAAAATGAAAGTATTAATCGTAGATGATGAAGAAAAAATTACAGAGGTATTGTCATCTTATTTTGAAAATAACGGAGATCATACATATATTGCACATACAGGAGAATCCGCAATTCAAATGATCGATCAAGTACCTCTTGATATGATTATTTTAGATTTAATGTTGCCAGATATGGCGGGAGAAGATATTTGCCAATATGTAAAATCAAATTACGATATTCCTGTGATTATGCTTACAGCAAAAATCTCTATTGATGATAAGGTAATTGGATTTAAAATGGGTGCAGATGACTATGTCGTTAAACCATTTCATCCTAAAGAAATATTAATAAGAGCAGAGCGGTTGTTACCCAGTTCATATAAAAACCAAATTATTATTTTAGGACAGTTGGAATTCCATAAAGATGAGAGAAAAGTATTTGTACATCATCAAAGTATTCAGCTTACGCCACATGAATTTAGCATTTTACTATTACTAGCTGAAAATCCTAAAAAGGTTTTTAGCAGGGATGATATTATTCAAAAAATTTATTGCTTTGATTCGGACATGAATCCACGTATTGTGGATCAACATATTAAAAATATCCGTAAAAAAGTTAAGGAAGAGTACATCCAAACTGTCTTCGGTTTGGGCTACAAAATAAATGAAAAGGTTATAAATCAATGAAATTTCATATAAAAATTGCCTTAATTATAGCTATCTTTTCTACAAGCATACTTTTATTTATCACAGGGATATTACTGTATAAAGGTCATGAACATTTGATGATGCTCCATATTACAGATTCTAAGGAATTAATTCACCATTTTGATATGGCATTAAGGGAAACGGCCATGTGGTCATTAGGCCTTTTACTTATTTTTATAGTAATTTCTAGTTTGTTAATTGCAAAAACATTAACGAAACCTATCCAAGAACTGAATCACTTTGCGTTAAGACTAGTGCGTGGAGACCGGCACTTAAAGATAAGTTATACGATTAATGATCAAATTGGTCAATTAGGTAGATCACTGATGAAACTAGATGAAACGTTAAACACTTATGAACTCCGTCGTAAAGAAATGACACAGGATCTTGCACATGAAATTCGTAATCCATTAGCCTCAATAAAAAGCTATTTAAGTGCATTTGAAGATGGGATTTGGACAGCTACTCCAGCTCGTTTGAAAGCATGTGTTGAGGAAATTGATAGGCTAATTCTTCTTGTTGGAGAATTGGATACCTTAAATGATATTAATAATCCTACATTTAAGGTCATGATGAAAGAGCAACCGATTGCTAATGTAATTGAAAAGTCTGTGATTACGTTGGCAAGTGAATTACTTGAAAAAGAAATTCAGGTAGATTTAGATTTAGACAAAACAATCCATGCAAAGGTCGATGCTTTGAGATTGAATCAAATTCTACACAATATTATAAAAAATGCTATGTACCATGTGCAAAAAGATGGCATTATACTAATTAAATTATTTAAAGAAAATGACGATTATATAATTCTTGTAAATGATAATGGAATTGGTATGGATGATGAAACAAGTAAAAAAATCTTTGAGCGAAATTATCGAGTGGAAAATCGATATACTGGCAATGGTATTGGTATGACAATTACCAAAAAACTTGTGGAAGCACATAACGGTACAATTTCCGTCAAAAGTGAAAAAAATAGAGGAACTACATTTTGTATACAAATGCCTCTTTCTACATAATTTCTACACAACTGTTCTATATACTTATGGTGAAAGGAATGGTTGATATGAGGAAAATAGCATTAGCAGCAAGTATTATTGCGAGTTTGGGCATACTTGGGGCTTGTAGTCAAGGAAATAGTAACGATATGAAGGATATGGATCATTCCTCTATGAACATGGATGGTATGGAACACTCTACAAAAGATATGAAAGACATGGATCATGACAAGATGAAGGACCATGAGAGTCACAGTAATGTGGTAAGTTTAAACAATTCGACAGGAGTAAATGAAGTAAAAGTCCCTGCTGAACTTAAAAGTAATAAAAAGGATGAAGTTGTATACACAGTTAGGGCACAAAAAGGAAAAACAGAAATATTCGATGGTGTTCAAACAAATACGTATGGGTATAACGGATCGTTTCTCGGACCGATGATTCGTCTTGAAAAAGGTGAAGCTGTAAAGATTAGAACTATCAATGAACTTGATGAGAATACAACTTTTCATTGGCATGGACTAGAAGTGTCAGGGGAAAAAGATGGTGGGCCTCAAAGCATTCTGAAACCTGGAGAAGAAAAAATTCTCGAATTTAAAGTGAATCAGGAAGCAGCAACGCTATGGTTCCATCCCCATCCACATGGAAAAACGGCTGAACAGGTATATAACGGGCTTGCAGGTTTAGTTTATATTGAAGATGATCATTCAAAAAGTCTTGGATTGCCAAATGATTATGGAAAGAACGATTTCCCTTTGATTTTCCAGGATAGAATATTTGATGATAAGAAGCAATTGAATTATCGCGTTACAATGAACACAGATGGAACGATTGGAGATACATTATTAATTAATGGAACGCTCAATCCTAAATTGACTGTAAAGAAAGAGAAAGTGCGCCTTCGTTTATTAAATGGATCTAATGCGAGAAATTATACCTTTAAATTGAATACAGGGGATTCCTTTCTTCAAATCGCAACAGATGGTGGTTTCTTGAATGAACCCGTTTCTTTAAAAGAGATTACATTAACGCCATCCGAAAGGGTAGAAATCGTAGTTGACTTTTCAAAAATAAAGGACGTTAATGACCTAGCTTTAATAAATGAGGATGGATCTGTCCTTTTACCATTTGTAGTTACAGATCAAAGTGGAGAGGCAAGTATGCTCCCTAAAAAATTAAATGATCTATCATTAGAAGGTAAAAAAGTGGATCTACCTGTTACAAAAAAAGTGGAACTCTTTGGAATGATGGACATGGTCACGATAAACGGCAAGAAATTTGATCCGGAAAGAATTGATTTTACCCAAAAACAAGGTGTTACTGAGGTATGGGAAATTTATAATAAGCCGGATATGATGGGCGGCATGATTCATCCATTCCATATTCATGGAGCACAATTTAAAGTACTCTCTCGTGATGAGAAAAAGCCACCTGAAAATGAACAAGGATGGAAGGACACAATCTCCGTAAAACCAGATGAGACAGTAAAAATAGCTGTACAATTTAAACATAAGGGCATCTACATGTTCCATTGTCATATTTTAGAGCATGAGGATAATGGAATGATGGGTCAAATTCAGGTGGATTAATGCTTAATTGTGGTTAAAATGAAGATTGATTAAAATCCTGTGTTAATTTTTAATACGGGATTTTTCTTTTATGTTTTTTACGAGAGGATATGGAGGCATTTTAAGCAGTTTGTCATCTGATATAAAAAAATAGAAGGTGTTTATAGATGTATAGTTTAATGTCAAAAATAAGCCAATTCATTAGTGACCCTATTACAGTATTTTTGAACTCCTATGAACATTCTCCTTTCATTGTTGCGATTCTTCTTGGATTAATAGGCGCTTTAGCACCTTGTCAATTAACGGGGAATATAAGTGCAATCACCTTTTATGGAAATCGGACATTTCAAACGAAAAACAATTGGCAAGAAATTGTATTTTTTATTCTAGGGAAAGTTGTTGTATTTAGTATAATAGGTTTCTTCGCTTGGCTTTTCGGTCAGTCCTTTGAAACTGAGATGACTAAGTATTTTCCTATTTTTCGCAAAGCAATTGGTCCGATCATGTTCATAACAGGACTCGTGCTAATTGGAATTTTAAAATTGAAATTTCTAAATCGAATTCCTAATTATATTCCGGCTGTGTTAAAAGAAGGTAAAATTGGCTCCTTTCTGATGGGCGCTAGTTTTTCCATAGCCTTTTGCCCTACGATGTTTGTGCTATTTTTCGTGTGGTTAATGCCAACAGTCGTAACCTCTTCGTATGGGGTAGTGTTACCGGCCATTTTTGGTATAGCAACTTCTGTACCACTACTAGTGATGCTGGGGCTTATTCATTTTTTTGACGCAAAAAGATTCATTATGCGTACAAGCATGAAAATGGGAAGAGTGATTCAAATTGTAGCGGGTGTTATTCTGATTATTATAGGCGTAGCAGATACGATTACATACTTGGGATTGTATTAGAGAGGAAGAACTTCGCTTCTAAAAGGCTTATAAACATCGTAATTAATTTGAATTTCACATTTTATCTAAAGTGGGAATATATGATTGGGGTGATCTAATTCATGAATGATTAAAAATCGGTATTTTCACACGAATTATTAGTATTATAAGGGTGCTAAAATGCATTGGGGTGAGATTATGGATGAACGAAAAAGACTAGTGCAGCAAAAAATAAAAGTTGTCAAACAAAAAAATCAGAGAACTAATTTAATGAATTTATTTCCTAAACATATTTCAAGTGTTATAGAAAAAAGTGAGTTGATTACTTCTCCAGAATTAGAAAAAATTTTAAATAAAGTTCACGAGAAATGAAATTATGAATTACATAAAGTGGATTTTGCGATTAAATATAGTGATTTCAGAAAAGATTTTGTTGGGAACAAGAGGTTATTCATTATGTGGAAGGAATTACAATTGAAAATCGATTAGTGTACTTGTTTTTTGGGATAGATGATTGTCCAATATTTCTTGTTGACGGAAAATGGGCATTAATGAACTTTAGACTTCTATGGGAACATATCAACAATGATGCTATTTGGATTATTAGTCAAGATTTTAGCCATGGTGTTTTGGTTTCTCAATATCTAGGCTATTTAGAACACGATCCGAATCCAAAAGAAATAATATACGCAATTACCAAATGGGGTTATTAATCAAAAGGTATTATATAAATAATAGGGTCTTTATGTACTAATAACAACAATCTATACCCGATAACAGCCAACAATAAAGACTGTAACATATTTAAAAAGTGTTATAAGAGGGGGGGAGTAAAAACATAATAGCGATATCATCTTTAAATATTTTCGCACCCCTCCGTTTAATTAAACTGTCTCTTACCCTTCGTTATACAGGAGAATTTTTGATTTCATTATTTGTAACGTGTTTTTATGTATAATAGAGCAGATACTGAAACATATACAGAAAGAGTGAAAAAAATGATTAGTGCAACATTTTTATTTATCCTCGCAGGAATTGGAGAAATAGGGGGTGGCTATTTAATTTGGCTGTGGTTAAGAGAAGGTAAACCATTTTATTGGGGAGTTATAGGCGGGATTGTATTGGCTTTATATGGAGTTGTCGCTACGTTTCAGTCCTTCCCAACCTTTGGAAGAGTCTACGCTGCCTATGGAGGTGTTTTTATTGTCCTTTCCATTTTGTGGGGTTGGGGAATCGACGGAAAAAAACCAGACATCTTAGATTTCGTTGGAGCAGGCATTTGTTTGATTGGTGTTTTGGTGATTTTAATCCCTCGTTCATGATAAATAAAATCTTTTTATGAACCTTTACAATTTGAGTAAAATCATGATTGTGAAGGGTTTTTTTACTTTAAATTAAGGCGGTTTTTGAAAATGCTATGAAGAATATTTAAAGTAAATGAAAATATACATGCTATTTGTTTACTTAAATTACTGGATATAACCAAGATTTATTCCTTGAATGTAATCAAAAAGTACAAAAAGAAGGATTTTAAGAACTTGAAATCGAATTTTTTATGAAATCCCAGAAATGTTTGGAGGTTGCCATTTTGCTACTTTATTTTTAATACCTATCATCTACCTAAAAATTTAAAAATAATTTAGGAGTTGATATAAGTTGATATACCAAAATTCTCTTGATGGAATTTCTTCTGAAATGTTGACTGGCTTTTTTGTAGATTGGCCGAATCCGCCTAATCCACAAACTCACTTAAAGCTGTTAACAAACAGTAGTAAGATAGTCGTTGCTTTAGATAACCATACGAATCAAGTAGTAGGATTTATAACTGCGATTAGCGATGGCGTTTTATCTGCCTACATTCCGTTCCTTGAAGTGTTGCCGGAGTATAAAAATAAAGGTATTGGCAAGGAATTAGTCAAACAAATGTTAAAGGAGCTTGAAGATATCTATATGATTGATTTATGTTGTGATGATGACTTAGTTCCTTATTATGAGAAGTTAGGAATGTTAAAATCAAACGGAATGCTCGTTAGAAATTACGAAATGCAGTCTGGAATTAAATAAATATAAAGAAAAACGCTTGGATATTTTCAAGCGTTTTTACGTGCTACGTTATTCATCAAAGCCTTCTGCGATTTCGTGTGTGTAATGGCTGTTATTTTTTTAGGCAACAAAGCGTAATCTACAATAATCAGCAAACCATTGATGATTCTGATAAAATTTTGACTGTAATAATTTTCTGCATTTTGCATAAATCTGTTCTTTTTCATTTTCTGATAAATGCTTTAGAATATTATGACTGAACATTTTTAGCCAATTACGTAACCTGTTTTCGCCTAGAAGCGGTGTTGGGCGCTCATATAGCGTAATCATTTCAACTGTAAATCCAGCGCCTACTAATTTCGACTGATATTCTTCTAAAGTTGGAAAATACCAAGGGAAGTAATCCTCAATATAAGACAATTTTAATTCCTTCATACTTTTTTGCAGTGCCCAAACAATAGAAGCAATATTACCGTGACCTCCCATTTCAGCAACGAAACGACCCCCTTGTTTCAGTGCATTGTAAATATTTTTGAATGACTTCATCCAACTGTTTATCCAACGTAATGTAGCATTTGAAAAGACTGCGACGAATTGATTTGTCATGTTAAGTACGGTAGCATCCATTGTTTGAAACGTAATGTCTGGGTATTTTTGCTGTGCAGCAATAATCATGTCATGAGAGGTATCTATCTCTTGAATTTTGGCACCAAGAGCTGCAATTTCATGGGCTAAATCACCTGTGCCACAACCTACGTCTAAAATTTCCTCATTTTTTTGTGGTGCAAGCAGATCTACTAAGCTCCTTCCGAATTTTGGAACAAAGTCATGCTTTTGATCATATAAATTGGCATTCCATTTTGTTGTTATTTCCCTCATCTCCTTTCTATGAGCTTATCAAAAAGTTTAATTGAACAGAAATGCGTAAAATGATCAATTTTGATTCCATATTGGAATATAGAAGGGATAAACGCTATAAATAATGCGATACCGCTTTCGACTGATACCCGTTGGCTCAATTGGTTCATTGAAAGCCCCAGCCGGATTTTGCTGATAGCCAATATTTTTTTATTCATTCGCATACTTAATTGTGTTACCAAAATTTTGTTGTTTTTTTGTCAACATTTTTCGCATAAATAGGTACCATTTGTCAATGCGAGTAATATGATATAAAAAAATAAGGGATGTGGTATCGTGACTTGGTTAATCATTTTGGCTTTTACTTTTTCATCTAGTATTGATAATTTGGGTGTCGGACTTTCTTACGGCATTCGAAAGATAAATGTTAGATTTGATAAAAATATTTTAATCTCGATCATTTGTTTTCTAATGAGTATGGCAGGCATTACATTTGGCGTATGGCTGTCAAAAATTCTTCCAGGTATGCTTCCTGTCGTCATCGGAGCGATATTATTATGTATAATCGGAATTCGGATTATTCTATTGGCGAAACCGCGGAAACAAGAAACTTCAAAAGTGAATAAAAACAATGCTAATAATAATGTTCAAGATATTTTAAGGAATCCCGAGGAAGCTCAATTCAATAAGTCTGGTGAAATTGGATGGGGAGAGGCTGTACTTCTCGGCATTGCCTTAGCGGCGAATGCATTAACGAATGGTGTAGGTGCAGGTCTACTTGGTCTTTCACCACTTGTCATCTCGATACTTGCTGCAATTGGGAGTTTTATTACTGTTTGGTTAGGTGTCAAGTTAGGGAGTAAAGTAGCAGATGTTCGGATCGGTTCATTTACTGTAGGGCAATTTGGAACAATAATTAGTGGAGTAATGTTGATAATCATTGCTTTTGCTGCTTTCTTCTAATTAATTTGTTGACAAAATGTCAACAAAATTATACACTTCTTGAGAATGATCATTTCATGTTTGACACTACTTTAAGCCTGTAAGAAGGGAGAATCGATAATGGCTGAACAGAAAAACAGTACACTTGGTTTAATGCTGAGAGAGTTATTGAAAGAACGTTCATTATCTATGCGGAAGTTTAGTGAACTCACTGGAATCGACACAGCTACGATCTCACGGATAATAAATGGTAAGAGAAATGCGACACCACAACATTTAGAAAAATTTGCAGACTGCCTTGATGTTCCTTTAATCAATCTTTTTGAAGCAGCAGGATACCCAATTGAACAGAGACAAGAAGAATCAGATTCAGATATTCATACCTCTGTTGACGCAATACAATCTCTTCTTAAATCTTCTAATGTTTATGATGATGAATTTTCGGTGTCTCATGTTGAACAGAAACTAGAAAGCTATGGACTCTATGCGCAAACAGAGGAAGGTAAAAATTCGATTCTTAATGATTTTGACGAAAAAATTAAGAGTGTAGGAAGCATTGGGCCGTTTATAAGCAAATTAAAAGAGTTATATGAGAAGTTTACATTGGGGAAGGGAACCATTTTTGAACTAACCTTAATTGGAAGTACATTATTATATTTTATTATTCCAGTAGATGTTATACCGGATTATTTATTTCCTATTGGTTATCTAGACGATGCAATAGCTGTGCAACTTACTACAAAGGCATTACTAAAAAAATAACTTAGACTTAAGTGATAGGTGGATTTATTTATGAAAAGAAGCAAAAAGGGCCGTAAATGGCTAAGGAATTTGTTCTTAGCATTCGCATTAGTAATCGTAGCAGGGATTATTTATGGGGTTTATCAATATAATAGCGGATTGGCTATGGCAGACGATAGTCATTTAAAAGATAACGAAAAGGCGTTTGACCCATTTGAAGGAGCGGATGTGCAATTTGGTCAGATTAATGTGCTATTAATGGGAAGTGACGCTAGAGACGAGGATGGTAGATCGGATAGTTTAATGATTGCACACTATGATCAAACGACAAATGATGTCAAACTTGTTTCGATTATGAGGGATACGTATGTCGACATCCCAGATCACGGAATGAATAAAATAAATGCTGCTTTTGCTTTAGGAGGTCCTGAACTTGTAAGGAAAACAATTAAGCAAAATTTTGATATTGATGTAAATTACTACGCTCTTGTAGATTTTAAAGGATTCCCTAAAATTATAGATCTTTTAGCACCTGATGGGATAGAGGTTGATATTCCTTATGAAATGTCTCATGGAATTGGTATGACATTACATCCTGGGGAACAAGTTTTACATGGTAACGAGTTATTAGGTTATGTACGTTTCCGTCACGATCGCTTAAGTGATTTTGGGCGAGTGGAACGCCAGCAAGAGGTTTTGGGTAAGGTGAAGGAACAAATAGGTGTTTCGAGCTTAATGAACTTGCCAAAAATACTTGGCGTTGCAGATTCCTACATTGATACAAATGTTGATAATAAAACAATCCTTACAATTGCAAAAGGGATAGTAAAAGGAAACTCTAAAGGTATTGACACTTTACGAATTCCTATTGCAGATGCTTATGAAGACAAACGTGTCAACGTAGGTGACGTCTTGGATATTGACTTAGATAAGAACAAACAGGCATTAGAAGACTTTTTATCATCAAAGGACAATGAAAAAAATGACTAAGATATTTGATGGGACAAAAGGTGACAACATCATTAAGTAGTTAGCAGGGCAAAAATTAGAGTATGTTTTGAACAATTATTTCAAAACATACTCTTTTGTTATTTTATGGGTTCCCTTATCGGCAAATTACATTACCATCAGATGCGTGAAAATTCTCATATTAACTGATCTTGCTACATCCAAAATTCCTTGTGAAAGCAAATCTACTAAACTTTCTCCAAATGTTGAAATAAAGTCATATTTTTGATCATATAAGCATTAGTTTCGATGAAAGGTATCAAAATAAAGGCGTTTTTTTAGAAACAGAGATAGTACCATTCATTACGTGGGATGATGCTGAAGTACCACCTAGTTCGGACTCTAATAATAGAAAAAGGTTGCTGATGAATTCATCAGCTACCAATTTTATTTTTCAAGCTTTGTTAATGTTTTACCGCTCCAACCAAAGATAATTGTCAAAATTGGTCCGAGTAGACAGAAGAAGGTAAAAGGCAAGTAAGTTGTTGTTGGTATATCTAGTACACTAGCAATGAACATACCACAAACACTCCACGGAACTAGAGGATTGACTACAGTACCTGCGTCCTCCATAACACGTGATAAATTTTTAGGGGCAAGTCCTACCTTCTCAAATTGTGCTTTAAAAGCTTCACCAGTAAGTAGGATAGATAAATATTGCTCACCAATTAATGTGTTAACACCAATCCCCGTAATGGCAGCTCCTGTAATGACAGAGCCAACGCTTTTGAAGAAGCTCTCTACCTTCGCTAAAATACTTTGAATAATGCCGAGCGTAAATAATAGACCGCCCATTGTTAATGCTAATAAGACTAAGGCAATTGTAAATAACATACTGTTCATACCACCACGACTCAGTAATGCATCTACATCTTTATTTCCCGTACTAGATACATAGCCTTCAAAAAGCATTTTAAAGACATTCGATAATGCAATAGGTTCTTGTATGTAGGCAAGTCCAACACCGATAACTGAGACGACTGCGAGTGTGATAAGTGCAGGCGCTTTATAAAAAGTCATAATAACAAGAACAACAATTGGCAATAATGTATACCAATGAATAAGACCAGTAGACAGTAATCCATCTTTAAATTGCTCAACTGTTTCAAATGAAGTATTTGCTTCTGTTGGTGATAATATTGCATAAAGGACGAATGAGATTACGAATGCTGGAATGGTTGTCCAACCCATATTTTTAATATGCTCGAAAAGATCGACGCCAACCGTACCAGATGCAAGATTGGTTGTATCCGATAACGGAGACATTTTATCACCAAAGAAAGCTCCTGAAACAATCGCACCAGCTGTTATAGCTAATGAGAGGTCCATTGCACCAGCAATTCCCATAAAGGCAACGCCAACAGTTGCTACAGTAGTTAAAGAACTACCTACAGAAACACCAACGATACTACAAATCAAAAATACGATCGCAAAGAAAAAACTTGGTGTAACTGTTAAAAAACCGTAATAGATAAGTGTTGGAATTGTGCCACCCATAATCCAACTCGAAATTAAAATACCAATAAAGAAGAAAATAAAAATAGCCCCAAGTCCAGCACTTGCACCAGCAATCATACCAGTTTCAAGCTCACGAAAAGGAACTTTTTTTAGTAATCCATAGGCAATTAAAAGTGAAATGACAAGAAAAATAGGTATATGGGGTGTTGCTTTTAAAAACCCAATACTGAGCGCCATCATGGCAATTATTAATAGTATTATAAAGCTTGCCTCAATAAATCGAGGGTTACTCTTAGCTTCTATTCGAAACATGCTAATCCTCCTACTTGTTACTTCCTCGCTTCAACGCGGTGAAGCCTAAAAGAATTATAGCACGCTAATATAATTTGTCAATCGATTGATGAAATTGGTAGTACTGTACTTAATGGGTGATGAAATAATCCCATGCATTTTTGACAATTAATGTACAAGTCATGATGATAAAAATAATACGCATCATTTTTGTCCCACGTTTCAGCGCAAATTTTGACCCCATTATCGCACCGAAAATCATAACGAAGCCCATAGGTAGACCGTATACAAAATTAACCTTTCCTAATAGTAAAAACATAGCAAGCGCGGCTAAGTTCGATGTGAAATTAAAGGCTTTTGCATTTCCCGCTGCCTGTAAGAAATCATTTCCCATCATTAATAAAAGGAAAATAAAAAAAGAACCAGTACCAGGCCCGAAGAAACCATCGTAAAAGCCAACAGCAGCAAAAGCGCCAACGAAGGCTATTTTCTTAAGAGTACTTAATGATCGCTCTTCAGGTTTTTGACCCCAATCTTTTTTGAAAACCGTATAAGCTGTTACTAGTACGAGCATAACAAGCATTAGAGGCTTTAAAATAGCTGGAGATACGAGATGCACCGTATATGCACCCATGAATGAACCAATAAAAATAAAAGGCATTATTTTCTTATTCTTGTTCACATCAACTTTGCCAGCTCGTAAAAAAGTTAACATGCTAGTCCCATTGCTAATTGTATTGGCGAGTTTGTTTGTGGCAATTGCTGTACTTGGAGGTAAACCAACAGCCAAAAGCGCAGGTAACGAAATTAATCCTCCGCCACCGACAATCGCATTTAAAAAGGATGCGATAAAGCCAAGTGCTAAAAGAATTACAAGTGATAGTAAATCGATGTCCATATGTATGATACTCACATCCTTATTTGTAAGATAAACTTTTCTTTTAACAGTACTGCGAATTGTAATAAATGACAATGGAGTTTATCTTTCGTCATGTAAATATCGTTTACAATTCCTTAACATTGGCAACGAAGAAAAAATGAAGAAAAAAATTGTTTTTTCAAGTATTTTTATAAAAATAAAAGAAAAAACGGTGATTTTTAAGGAAAATTGATATTTTTTATTATCGAGTTTCCAACGTTTTCAACTTATAAAAGTATCTAAAAATAATTGTGGCAAATTTTATATTACATTTTTGTAAATTCAACTATTTTATCTTTAAAAATTTGTAGAACTATGTGAAAGTTTTGTTATGATGATTGCAGAAATCGACAATATTCATTCAACAGGAGGAACATGATGTTCAACTCAAACAAGCAAGATCCATTTTTTAAAGCATTATTAAACATTTCTAAAAACGTTAAAGAAGGTATTTATTACGCTCATAACGCACGTATTGAAAATATAGATTCACTAAAAGAAATCGCAGACACAATGAAGCGATATGAAACAAGTGGAGATAAATTGATTCACGAGCTTATCGTTATGCTCAATAAATCATTTATGACACCTATCGAGCGTGAAGATATTTTATCACTTGCCAATAAATTAGATGATGTTATTGATGGAATGGAAGGCTGTATTGCTCATTTTGACATGTACAATTTAACAGAAGTTACAGACCCGATGCGCCAATTCTTAACATATATTGCGAAAAGTACAGATGAAATGGTCCAAGCAATGGAGCTATTAAATAGTAAAAAGCTTGTTGAAATGCGTAAACATGCTATTCAAATTAAGGACTATGAGCGTGAATGTGATGAAATTTTCCGCTCATCAATGAAGCAATTATTTATTCAAGAAAAAGATCCGATGCGCCTCATGGTATTCAAGAGTATCTATGAACAATTTGAAGATATTGCAGACTACTGTCAAACTGTAGCTAATACAATTGAAACAATAATTATGCGTAACGCGTAAGATGGAGAGTACGAAATGGATACAATATTACTGATAACAATATTAGTCGTTATATTCGCACTTGTGTTCGATTTTATTAACGGCTTCCATGATACAGCCAACGCGATTGCAACTTCTGTATCGACGAGGGCATTGAGGCCACGTACTGCAGTATACATGGCTGCACTTATGAACTTCATTGGAGCTATAACATTCGTTGGGGTAGCGAAAGCATTAACAAAAGATATTGTTGACCCGTTTAGCTTAAATGCTTTTAATGGAGATACTACAGGTTCAGTCGTTATTTTAGCGGCATTATTATCAGCCATTACATGGAATTTAGTAACGTGGTACTTTGGAATTCCATCTAGTTCATCACATACATTAATTGGCTCAGTGGCGGGTGCTGCAATTGCAGCTGCTGGCTTTAATGTATTGAACTATAGCGGCTTTATAAAAATCATTCAAGCACTTATTTTCTCGCCATTACTTGCATTTGCAGCCGGTTTCTTAATGATGACTTTATTGAAAGTTCTATTTAAGGATACAAATTTATATCGAACGAATAAAGGCTTCCGGACAATGCAAATTGGTACAGCAGCTTTACAATCATTTACTCACGGTACTAATGATGCTCAAAAAGCAATGGGGATAATTACGCTCGCTTTAATTGCAGGAGGCTTGCATCACACAGATGACATTCCTTTCTGGGTACGTTTTGCAGCAGCATGTGCAATGGGTCTTGGTACATCTGTAGGTGGTTATAAAATCATCAAAACAGTCGGTGGCAAGATTATGAAAATCCGTCCAGTAAACGGTGTTGCAGCAGACCTTGCTTCTGCGTCCATCATCTTCGGTGCTACGCTAATTCACTTACCAGTTTCTACAACACATGTAATTTCTTCATCTATCATGGGAGTAGGAACAGCACACCGTGTAAAAGGTGTTAAATGGGGCATGGCGCGAAAAATCGTGACAACATGGGTAATCACCATGCCAATTTCCGCAGTCATGGCGGCAGCTATTTATTTCATATTAAGTTTATTTTTCTAACCTAGTGAGGGGAATGCACAAATTGCGTGCATTCCTTTTTTGTTTAATTAATTCGAAATGGATTGACAGACAGAAAGACAGGGTAGAGCGACGGAAAGAGAGACGAAGTGACGGAAGGCCAGAGCAGAGCGACGGAAAGAAAAGACGAAATGACGGAAGGCCAGAGCAGAGAGACGGAAGAAAAGGCGAAACGACGGAAGGCACAAGTAGAGCGACGGAAAGAAAAGAACAAGCGACGGAAGGCACGAGTAGAGCGACGGAAAGAAAAGGCGAAGCGATAGAAGGTTAGAGCAGATGACGGAAAGAAAAGGCGAAGTGACGGAAGGCAAGGGCAGAGCGACAGAAAGTAAAGACGAAGCGACGGAAGGCAGAGCAGAGCGATAAGAAAGAAAAGGCTAAGAGACGGAAGGCCAGAGCAGAGAGACGGAAGAAAAGACGAAGCGACGGAAGGCCTGAGTATAACGACGGAAAGCAGATGTGGCAATTAATAAAATGAGAAGTCGATTATAAAGAAATTAAGAGTGGACGTGTATTACTCATTTTGAAATTTTTGGTCTATGGGCGAGGTGATTAGTGCAGCGAGTGCAAATCAATTGTTTTAAAATATAAAAGAGGTGGAGGATAGAACATGGTATTAAATTTTAGATGTAGATTGAAACTTAATATCTAGGACGAAAGAAAAGGTATGGGAGGAACTTACAGAGGAAAATATGAAAAAGATAAGCTACTCAAGTTAATAGGAGGCAAATTGAAATATTGTCTATTCCTTTTAAAAATTTTTAACCATAGAAGAAGCGGTTTAGATCAAAAAATAATCTTGCCGCTTCTTTTTATATGACTGATGTTGTTATTCTTTAAAAAATGTACAAAGTTACATTTAAATGTTAAGGGCGGTGTTGTCTGTGATTATACACGGAATTGAGCTGCCAATACCCTTAACTCCTCTGCCAAGTTTGCAAGTGCATAAGCAGATGATGAAATTTCCTCCATGGATGCCGTTTGTTCTTCAGTCGTAGCAGAAATACTCTCTGTGCCTGCTGCGTTAGATTTAGTTATGGAGTGGATCGTATTGACACTACCAACAATTTCTTCGGTGCCTGCTGCCATTTGTTCGACTGCTGCAGATACTTCTTCTACCTGCATCGTAACACTTTTAATGGCACTTTGAATTGCAGCGAAAGTAGTACGTGTATTTTCTGTTGTTTTAATTCCTTCATTAACTCCAGCTGTTACTAACTTCATTGATTCAACAGCCGTTTGAGTATCTTTTTGTGTCTCTGAAATCAACACTTCAATTTGGTTTGAAGAAACAGCAGACTGTTCCGCTAATTTTCTAACCTCATCTGCAACAACGGCAAAGCCCTTCCCATGCTCGCCAGCACGTGCGGCTTCAATTGCGGCGTTCAAGGCAAGGAGATTTGTTTGTTCAGCAATTGCTGTAATCGAATCAATAATTTGACCAATTTCATTAGAACGTTTTCCTAACAAGTCGACAACGTCGGATAAGCCTTTTACCTGTTCTGTGATGTCTATCATTTGTTGATTCATTTGATTCGCTGCATTCATACCATTTATCACTAGGGATAAAGAATCCCCTGAAAGTTCGCTGACAGCTTGAGCATTTCCAGCCACTTGTTGAACACCTGTCGAAAGCTCATTAACGGTATTGACTGTGTTGGAAACACTATTTAGTTGCTCTGCTGATCCATGAGCGATAGTTTCCATTGTATTTGCAACCATCTCTGTTGCTTTTGTAGTTTCTGCTGCATTAACATTTAACTCTTCAGATGCTGAGGCTACATGATTAGCAGTTTCAGTCACTTTTATTACTGTATTACGAATATTATTAATCATCGTGTTAAATGATTGTGTTAATTGACCGATTTCATCTTTGGATGAATATGTACCTTGCACAGTCAAATCACCGTTGCCTGCCTTTAACATAATTGCCTGTAACTCTTTAACTGGATTCACAATTAATCGTGCAATCCATGTTGCCAATGTAATAAAGAAAATAATGGCCACAACAGAGAGAATGGAAGAAATAAGCATAGTAGTGAAGAGACTTTGTTTATTTTCTTCATTTAGTTTATTGGCATCTTCGGAACCTTGAGTCATAAGATCGCGTGCATCACTTGCCATATTCTCAGCAAAATCATCTAAAATTGTGGTGTAAATAGAATAGGCTTCTGCGTTTCGGTTCTGACTAGCCAAATCAATAACATCTGCCATAGTGCTAAAATAACTATCAACATTGGATTTAAGAGATTTTAACATTTTTTGTTCATCTTCATTGCCATGGTAAATGGTTTCAAATTTCATGATTGAGTCTTTAACACTTTCAGCTCTCTCGGAGATCATTGTCTTTAGCTCAGCATTATCACTTGCTTCTGTAGTAATCATGAGTTCTAAAACGAAAGAATCCATCGCACGAATATCAGTTCGAGCTTGACCGATATATTCAATTGGCAAAAGTGATTCGTCGTACATTTCACTAGATTTTTTTGCCATATCGTTAGTGTAATAAAAACCACCACCAGAAATAATTAGCAAAAATATAACAGCGGACGTAATAAGCGTTAGAACTTTCTTTTTAATCGATAAGTTTTTCAAAATATTTCCTCCATCAGCTCAAATATCTTCGGAAAAAGTGGGATATAGTAATAACATTGGATATATTGAGTAATTTAGATTTTGTAATAATATATCACATTTAAGATTTAAATAAGAGAAGTGAGAATTGTGGGATTTTTATGAAAGATGAAGAGTTACAGCTTATTGCAATCGAGATCACTCGGAAAAAATCCAAAATAAGGGGACGAATTTTACCGTATTTGTAGGGTGATAGGGTGTTATAGTAAGGCTGTTTGAATAGGAAAGTGACTAAATCTTCATCTGTAGAGGCCAAAGCGCACTGTACTGATCTATAAGGAAATTAGAAAGGGGTTAATCCCTAAATCATTGTTTAATGACTGTTGGATAACCCCGAAATATATTATTATTGCTTTGAAAGATAAACTTTACCGTTTATCGTTACTTTAGATGCTGAAATAAGAATTTCTTTATTTGCTTTATAATATGGATCTAAAATTTGATCGATAGCAGCCCATTTTTCATTAGCTTTTTCATCGTCACCTGCTTTAGCAAGAGCTGTTGCTTCTTCATAAAGCTTTTTTAATTGTTTTTTATCATTTGCCTTAATTTCGAAATCAAAGTTAGATAAGTAATCTTCAAAGCTAAGTGGCTTAAAATAAGGAGTAATCATTTCATCAAATTCACTCCAGAGCTTTTCAGATAATTGATCATTTTTATCTTTATCAGCTTTTTTAGCATCATTGTATAAAGTTTTTAGTTTTGGCATAGCTTCAGCTGGAATATCTAATTCCAAATCTGAGATGTATTCTTCAAATGTTAACGGTGGATTTAGAGCATCTAAGTAAGGTTGAAGAACCTTTATAAATTCATCAAATTTTTCTTGTGCTTTGTCCTCTTTACCGGATTTCTCCAGTTTAATCCACTGTTGATAAATAGCCTTCAGTTGTTTTTGATCGTTTTCTTTAATAACTATATTTTTTTCACTAAATCCATACTCTTCAATGAGCTCTTCAAAGGATGCAGGTACCCAGCTGGCTAAAATATACGGCTTTGTGATTTTAACCATTTCAAGATTAATTTTTTCTACTTCATCATATTTCTCTTCTTTTTCTAATTTCTTCGTTTGATTAAACAATTTTTCTAATTTTGCTAGGTCTTCTTTTGTTATTTCTTTAGGTAAGCTCTTTTTGTATACATCAAACGTATAGAAGTCTGAATAATCTTGTACTAAGCTACCTTCGATAGAGATTTCCTGACCCTCTACTAAGTTCATTTTTTCTAATTGCTCATCTGAAAATTTCTGAATTCCAATATAATAGTTTTTGCCGTCTTTCCCTTTAACTGTGATGCTATCTCCGTAAACGCCTTTAATCGTTCCTTTAATTTGTTGCTCAGCTTTAACAGTTATTTCGTTTGTTGTTTTTGCTGTTGCTGCCTCAGCTTGATGTGGCGTGAAAACAGCCATTCCTATTGTTAGTGCTGATACAATCATCCAAGATTTTTTAGTTGTTTTTTTCATATTTATTTCTCCTCGTATATTAGTAGTAAGAGCTCTTTCCGATAGAATTTCCAGTTGATCCGGACAACTGGGGATCTGTTGGGTTTCCTATAGGAGATAGTCGCC
>NZ_JBIWGL010000022.1:19948-92072 GCF_044763535.1 Lysinibacillus sp. NPDC095746 | reverse complement strand
GTGTAATATCATATTCTCTAGTAATGTCTGCACGAGATTTACCATTTTCATAAAGTTTCACTAATTGCAGTTTAAATTCGGGTGTAAAAGTTCGACGTTGACGTGTCATAGCAGCACGCTCCCTTGTTTTATTAGTCTAAGTTTACAACCCCTTATTTTATCTGTCCAACTTAGTGTAGCCTATCCAGGAAATCAACCCCACGTAGTGAATGAATTCATTATACCTGAAGATTTATCGGTACAACTTCAGTTTTTATTAATTATGGGTGACTTCCATTGGGGATGAGCTCAAAATATGTAGGTGATGATCAGTGTATTTCTTGACGATTTACCCTAAAAGGGAAATCGTCTTTTTATATTTTTAAGGAGACGGAAAGTAAGCGTTCATCAGTACATCGTATTATTGGTATTCGCGGAGTAATAGGTGTTTTTTTACGCCTATAGTATAATTAAAGGAGTGCTATGGAATGGAACGGGGGCCTACAAATGCTAGTAGATTTTAGAGTGAAAAATTGTTTAAGTTATAAGGATGAAACCCTATTTTCAATGGTGGCGGGAAGCCGTATTCGAAAATTAAAGGAGACACATACGATGAAATGTGACTCATTTCACCTTGTAAAAAGTGCCTTTATTTTCGGACCAAATGGAAGTGGAAAATCAAACTTATTCACTGCAATTAAAATTTTACGTTCTTTATTGTTTAACTTTGAAAATCTTAATAATGTTAAACAACTTCGCTTGCCCTACCAGCCGTTTAAATTAGGAAGTCAGCAAGAACAACCGACAGAATTTATGATTTCGTTATTACTAGATGGGGTATTGTACGATTATGAGGTACAGTATAATGCATCACAGGTTCTTTATGAAGGTCTAACTAAAACGACAAAGTCTCTAAAAGTGGAGCTTTTTAATCGACGATGGGATGGTACGGAATATTTGTATGAAACTGTCGATGGTACTACGCTAGAATTGACAAAATATACGCGTGATAATACAGCTTTCTTATCGGTATTAAATGTCTTTAATGACCGAGATGCTACGAAAATATTTGATTGGTTTTTACATAAAGTACTATTTTTAGATGAAACAAATCGGTTATCAAGTCATCCGCTTATTCGTAAACTTGAAGAGGAGCCCTTTAAGAAAGAGGTTATAAAGATACTAAAGATTGCAGACTTTTCTATTCAAGATGTGACGGCAAGACGGGTTGAGCGAAGAGAGAAAAATACTATTGGCTATGATTTTGACACTACAGAAGTTATACAAGAAGTGGATATCGATTTGCACTATTTATCGTTCGATGAAGTAGGCGCGCCGATCGGGACAGAAACGATCAATTGGACGATGGATTCAAAGGGGACAGTCCGTATGCTGCATTTAGCATGTGTCATGGTCGATGCATACAATAAAGGGAAGACAATCTTTATAGATGAATTTGACACAGCATTTCATGTGTCCATCTGCGAATTTTTAATGGCCATTATGAACAGCATGCGTAATGTTACGAATCAATTTGTTGTCACAAGTCATGAAATTGATTTATTAGATCAGCCACTACGTTCCGATCAAATATGGTTTGTAAATAAAAGCTTTAAAAATGAATCCGAGTTATACTCCTTATTTGATTTTGCAGATTTACAGAAGAAACGTGGGGATATTTCCTATGCTAAGCGTTACTTAAAAGGAGAATTTGGAGCTACACCGGTTATAAATGAATATTTATCAAATCAATATTTAACTTCTTTGGAGGGCTTATCCAAACAGCCGCCGAAATAGAGGAACTCAGTCTAAGAACGCCATCGTCCTGTGGCATTTATCTGCAATTATGCCGGGGTATAATTAATAGGAAGTGGAGGTATTTGAGCAGTGAGAGTGCGTCAACAAGGGAATCGAACACTGCGTAAAACAGTTTTAATTTATTGTGAAGGTGAAACCGAACGCATTTATTTTGAGCAAATGCGTATTTTAAAGCGCTCAAAAATGGTAAGTGTCAAAATAAAAAACGTCAAGCGTTCGGCTATTAAGCTAGCCCAGCATGCCTATCGAGATTCAAGCTACCAATATTTTGATGAGGTTTGGATTGTTTTTGATAAAGATGATCTAACTGAAAAGCAATTAGAGGAAGTTAATGACTTTTGTGAGGAGAATAGTATTCATATTGCCTATTCAAATGAAGCATTTGAATTATGGCTATTGTTGCATTTTGAAGAAGTCGATCTATCTGAAAAGTATCCTCGTGCCGTATTAAATGACAAGATGGAGCAGCATCTTGGGGTAACACGTTATTTTCGTCATAAAGCAGATGAGTCAGTCATTGCACCGATCGCACTCCGACATGAGGTCGCTATTAAAAATTGCACGGATATGATGTCACTTCGTAAGACGGAAAGCCGTGACAATCCTTATTGCAATATACATGAAATGATAAAATACATATTTTAACTTCTTTCAGCAAAAAAAGTCGTTCTTTGTGCAAGCACAGACCGTAGCGAAAGCAAAGAGACAGCTACAATTATATGCCAATTAGTAGGTTTTCTATTACTAGTTAATGGAGAGCCTGCTTTTTTTATTTCTCGAAAGGTAGGGATAACAATTATTAAAAGTACGACATATATTAAGTTGATTGAAGTGGAACTTTTTTATGTTCCACTCAAACATGTAAATAAATTTTTTATATTTGGGAATAATATCAGAGGCCATGACAATTGAACTGTACATATGACGCGATTTTAAACCTATAAATGATTGAAAAGTGTATGTTGTATTCGTAATTTTCCAGACGATCTACCTTGCCTTTTCTTTCTAAAAAGACTACAATGAAATTAAGTTAATATACTAGGTTTGAGCGATTGAGAGACCATTAAAAACATATGTACATTTGTACATGTGCTTTTAATGGTCTCTTTTCTTCGCTTTAAATAAGGAGGATTTTCATTATGAGCACAGCTTCAGCAATACAACGTCAACAAACGATTGAAGAATTACAAAGTAAAGAATACGATTTATTGGTTATCGGTGGTGGAATTACAGGTTGTGGTATCGCACTTGATGCAATTGCTCGTGGTCTATCTGTAGCGTTAGTTGAAATGCAAGACTTCGCCGCTGGTACTTCTAGTCGTTCAACAAAATTAGTGCACGGTGGACTTCGTTATTTAAAACAATTTGAAATAAAAGAGGTTGCAGATTTAGGAAAAGAACGTGCGATTGTTTATGAAAATGGACCGCATGTCACAACTCCTGTTTGGATGCTACTACCATTCCATAAAGGTGGCACATTCGGTAAATTCTCAACGAATATTGGCTTACGCGTCTATGATTTTTTAGCAGGGGTTAAACGTTCTGAGCGTCGATATATGTTAAACGCTGCAAAAACAATGGAAAAAGAACCTTTGGTCAAAGGTGAGGACTTACGCGGCGGTGGTGTATATGTGGAATATCGTACAGATGATGCACGTCTGACAGTCGAAGTTGCCAAAGCTGCCATTGAAAAAGGTGCTACACTCATTAACTATACAAAGGCAGAAAACTTTTTATACAATGACCAAAAGAAAATTGATGGTATTGTAGCACAAGATTTGATTGCCCATAGCACGTTTAATATTCGTGCAAAAAAAGTTGTGAATGCTGCTGGTCCATGGGTAGATGAGGTTCGTAATATCGAAGGACGACAAAATGGTAAGCACTTAATTTTATCAAAAGGTGTGCACATCGTTTTTGATGAATCTAAATTCCCATTACGTCAAGCTGTCTATTTTGATACACCTGATGGTCGTATGGTGTTTGCGATTCCTCGAAATGGGAAAACGTATGTTGGAACGACAGATACATTTTACGAAGGTGATGCCCGTGAAATGAATATCCATCAAGAAGACCGTGATTATATTATGAAAGCAATTCATTACATGTTTCCAAAAGTTAAGGTCACTGATTCAGATATCGAATCAAGTTGGGCAGGTGTACGCCCATTAATTCATGAAGAAGGTAAAAATCCATCTGAAATTTCTCGTAAGGACGAAGTATGGGAATCTCAGTCAGGACTTGTGACAATCGCTGGCGGTAAATTAACAGGTTATCGTAAAATGGCTGAAACAGTTTTAAATAAGATTGCACAAGATTTAGAACAACGATTTGGCATTGCATCAAAACCTTGTTATACAAAGCAGATTCATATTTCCGGTGGAGATGTTGGAGGCTCCCAAAACTTACATGCCTTCGTGGCGAAACGCACAAAAATGGGTGTTGATATCGGATTATCAGAAGAGGAAGCAAAACATTTAGCGCATCATTACGGTTCTAATGTGGACACTGTTTTTGAATATGCTAAAGAACAGCATCCTGTTTTACCTCAAGGGTTATATGCTCAACTAATGTATGGTATCCATCATGAAATGGTTGTTCATCCAAACGACTTTATGATTCGTCGCACAGCCTATATGTTCTTTAATATCGCACTTGTTATACAATATAAAGATGCAGTATTAGATGAAATGGCAAAACAATTACATTGGTCTACTGAACAACGTACACAATATGAAAAAGATTTAAATTTAGAAATAACAAGAGCTACAACTGCATTATAATAAAAAGGAAGGTCGTCTTAATGGCGACCTGACTTTTTTAACTTCTTTAAGTGGTTGTCCAACACCCGCTTAAAAAAGTTAGCCTCTGGCGGATGTCGCAGAATCGGCTTTGTACAAGCAAAAACCGATTCCAAACGCAATTATGAGGCATAATTGATATAAAGGGGAAATCAAATGAATTTCAATAATCAACAAATTATTCCAGCTGCACGTACAGTTAAGCAATTTGATGAAATATTAAATAGTCGATTCGAATACATTGTTCTATTAGAAGTTCATATTAGTTTGCTTATGTCAATAAAGCGAGAGGCAGATCGTAACGGTAAAAAATTAATTATTCATGCAGACTTAATTCATGGCTTAAAAACGGATAACTTTGCAGCAGATTTTTTATGTAATGATATTCGTCCAGCAGGAATAATTTCCACCCGATCTAATATGTTAATAAAAGCAAAATCTCGTGGGATCATTGCCATACAGCGCGTCTTTTTAATTGATACGATTGCACTAGAAAAAAGCTTTTCAATGATTGAATCAGCGAAGCCTGATTATATTGAATTATTACCAGGCATCATTCCTTCAATGATTTCTGAGGTACACCAGCGAACAAAAATTCCTGTTATTACAGGTGGACTAGTTCGTACTGTTGAAAGCATAGAGGAAGCGTTGTCAGCTGGAGCAGTAGCTATTACAACATCAAATAAGAACTTGTGGGAAAATTTCCAAAAATATTGTTGACTATGTATATTATTTTCTCTACAATGTACATAAGTTAAAAAGCGCGTGGTTAGGAAAAGGAACCCACATTTAATCATCTGCATTATAACGTGCAGTTTGTTTAAGTGTGGGTTTATTTTTTTTACTAAGTGCACTATTACAAAGGGGGGCTTCTTGTATGTCAACATTTACAGCTGAACTTGTCGGCACGATGATTCTTATTTTATTCGGTGGTGGCGTTGTTGCAGGTGTATCACTGCACAAATCGAAAGGCTTTGGCGGTGGATGGGTAGTGATTACATTTGCTTGGGGTCTAGGTGTGGCTATGGCTGCATATGCTGTTGGTGGTATTAGCGGGGCTCATTTAAATCCTGCTTTAACGATCGCGCTTGCTACAATTGGTAATTTCCCGTGGGAAGACGTACCTTCTTACATTGCTGCACAATTGATTGGTGCATTTTTAGGGGGGATACTCGTTTATTTTATGTATCTACCACATTGGAAAGGTACGAAAGATCCGGAAGCGAAACTGGCTGTATTTTCTACAATGCCTGCTATTAAACATCCATTATCAAATTTAATCTCAGAAATGATTGGTACGTTTATACTTGTTTTAGGTATTCTAGCATTGGGAACAAATTCAATTACGGATGGTTTAAATCCATTTCTAGTTGGTATGCTAATTGTAGTTATCGGGATGGCATTAGGCGGTCCTACTGGTTATGCAATTAATCCTGCGCGTGACCTAGGCCCACGTATAGCTCACTTTTTCTTACCAATTCCAGGTAAACGTGACTCAGGGTGGTCATATGCATGGATTCCAGTTGTAGGTCCAATTATCGGTGGTACTTTTGGTGCTCTATTCTTCCAACAAATTTTTGAGGGGAAAAATAGTATCACATTTTGGGTATTTGCTATTATTGTAGTTATTATTTTTATCAGTGCTCAAATGACAGTGAAAAATGTTAGAACTGAAGAGTAAATTAATTATGCCTCGGCATAATAAAACATTTGTAGCTGTCGCTTCGCTTTCGCTACAGAAAACACTTGTAGCTGTCGCTCTGCTTTCGCTACTGAAAACATTTGCTGAAAGAAATAAAAAAATTATTGGAGGTATGTCCGATGTCAGAAAAAAAATATATTTTAGCTTTGGACCAAGGTACAACAAGCTCACGTGCTATTTTGTTTGATGAAAAAGGGAGCATTCTCCACGTTGCACAACAAGAATTCCCGCAATATTTCCCACAATCCGGATGGGTTGAACATCATGCAGAAGAAATTTGGTCTTCTATTCTTTCTTGTATCGCTACAGTGCTCTCTGCAAAAAATATTGAATCAAATCAAATTGCTGGGATCGGTATTACAAACCAACGCGAAACAACTGTTGTTTGGGATAAACATTCAGGGAAACCAATTTATAATGCGATTGTCTGGCAATCACGCCAAACGAACGCGATTTGTGAGGAATTGAAAGAAAACGGTTACAATGATTTATTCCGTGATAAAACAGGTTTATTAGTCGATGCATACTTCTCAGGTACAAAAGTAAAATGGATTTTAGACAATGTTGAAGGTGCTCGTGAAAAAGCAGAAGCAGGCGATTTATTATTCGGTACAATTGATACGTGGTTAATATGGAAGTTAACAGGTGGTAAAGTCCATGTTACAGATTATTCAAATGCTTCTCGTACGTTAATGTACAATATTTATGATTTAAAATGGGATGAAGAAATATTAGACATTTTAGGTGTTCCAGCTTCTATGCTTCCTGAGGTTCGTCCTTCTTCAGAAGTGTATGGATATACGGAGGAAGCACTGTTCTTTGGTTCTGCTGTTCCAATTGCAGGGGCTGCGGGTGATCAACAAGCGGCTTTATTCGGTCAAGCTTGCTTTGAAGAAGGTATGGTTAAAAACACTTACGGTACGGGCTGCTTTATGTTGATGAATACTGGTGAAAAGGCAGTAAAATCAGAGAATGGCTTATTAACTACGCTTGCATGGGGCTTAAATGGTAAGGTTACTTACGCTTTAGAAGGCAGTATTTTCGTAGCTGGCTCTGCTATTCAATGGTTACGTGACGGCTTACGAATGTTCCGTTCTGCTTCAGAATCTGAACAATATGCTGCACGTGTAAAGTCGACTGACGGCGTTTATGTAGTTCCTGCATTCGTTGGCCTAGGTACACCTTATTGGGATTCAGATGTACGAGGTGCAGTCTTCGGTTTAACGCGCGGTACTTCTAAAGAACATTTTGTACGTGCAACATTAGAATCGTTAGCGTATCAAACAAAAGACGTACTTGGTGCAATGGAAGCAGATGCCAATATCCCACTAACGAAATTACGTGTAGATGGTGGTGCAGTTGCAAATAATTTCTTAATGCAATTCCAATCGGATTTATTAAACGTTCCTGTCGATCGTCCGGTTATTAACGAAACAACAGCTTTAGGTGCTGCGTATTTAGCAGGTTTAGCAGTTGGCTTCTGGAAATCACCAGATGAAATTAGTGAGCATTGGAATTTAGATCGTCAATTCACACCTAATATGGATGACTCACATCGTGAAGAAATCTATGCAGGCTGGAAAAAAGCTGTTGCAGCTGCTCAAGCATTTAAATAAACATATAGCAGAATAGTGATAAAAAAACCTTGATAGGCAAATTTGAAGCGAACCCAGTTGTTAGACAAAAATCTAACTAGGGTCACTTTGCTTGCCGATCAAGGTTTTTAGGTCTGCACTTATATTTGCACTTACATATTTTGAAGATAGAACGAAGTTGAGATAAAAATAACAACAAATACATTACCGTAATTGCAATAGTATGTTATGTCGTAAAGTAAGAAGATTCCGAGTTAACTCCCTAGATGTGAATAAAGTCGTACCTTTATACCCCTTTAGATATGGTTATCTAAAGGGGTATTTTTATAGTGCAAAGGAAAAGAACATCGCCATTGAAAGATCGATTAGGAATTGTTGAGTGACAATAAAGTTGTTCCAGTGTCTAAGGTTTTGGTGAAAAAATGAGTCATCTAGAAGCATCGCGCTCGAATTTGGTCGTAAATTAAGAAAGAATTGAGAAAGTTTTCCTATAGCTATGTCTTGAAGCATGTTTATTTCATAAAAACATATAGTGTATATTGAGAATTATGAGTATTGGAATGAAAGGGGATTGCGTGGATAAATCTAAGTCGAATCAGCGCAAAAATTTGGAGGAGAATGCAAAGGATCAGCAGTTAGAGCAGTTTCGTGTCGATAATGAAGGGCAAAAGATGACGACGAATCAGGGACTAAAAGTTTCGAATGATGAAAATTCATTAAAGGCTGGAGTTCGTGGGCCAACAATTATGGAGGATTTTCATTTTCGAGAGAAAATAACGCATTTTGATCATGAACGTATTCCAGAGCGTGTTGTACATGCGAGAGGCTTTGCGGCACATGGAGAATTTGAGCTGTATGAATCGATGGGGGAATACACTAAAGCAAGCTTTTTACAGGACCCTAATAAGAAAACACCTGTATTTGTCAGATTTTCAACGGTAGTAGGAAGCTTAGGTTCGATGGATACTGCACGTGATGTTCGTGGTTTTGCGACGAAATTTTACACGGATGAGGGCAATTATGATTTAGTTGGTAATAATATACCGGTCTTTTTTATCCAGGATGCCATTAAGTTCCCTGATTTAATTCACGCGGTAAAGCCTGAACCTCACAATGAAATGCCACAAGCAGCTTCAGCTCACGATACGTTTTGGGATTTTGTAGCGAACAATCAAGAAATTGCGCATATGATTATGTGGCATATGTCTGATCGTGCAATACCTAGAAGTTTTCGAATGATGGAAGGCTTCGGTGTTCATGCTTTTCGTTTCGTCAATGATAAGGGAAAATCAAGGTTTGTAAAATTTCATTGGAAGCCTGTGTTAGGTGTTCATTCACTCATTTGGGATGAAGCACAAATCATTGCTGGTAAGGATCCGGATTTTCAACGACGTGATTTATGGGAATCCATTGAGATAGGTGATTATCCTGAATATGAGTTAGGTGTACAAATGCTTGAGCCAGAGGACGAATTTAAATTTGATTTTGACATTTTGGATGCAACAAAGCTGTGGCCTGAGGAGATGGTGCCAGTTAAAAAGATTGGAAAGATGACATTGAATCGTAATGTGGATAATGTTTTCGCTGAAACAGAGCAGGTCGCCTTCCACCCTGGGAATGTTGTGCCAGGCATAGATTTTACAAATGATCCACTTTTACAGGGGCGGCTATTTTCTTATTTAGATACACAGCTAATACGTCTAGGAGGGCCAAACTTTGCAGAAATCCCGATTAACAGACCCATTTGTCCATTTCATAACAATCAGCGCAATGGCTTTAGTCGTCAAACTATTAATTTAGG
The DNA here is from genome assembly GCF_044763535.1 of Lysinibacillus sp. NPDC095746. NCBI lineage: Bacteria > Bacillati > Bacillota > Bacilli > Caryophanales > Bacillaceae > Lysinibacillus > Lysinibacillus sp. NPDC095746. The sequence goes on along the minus strand of NZ_JBIWGL010000022.1, from coordinate 82,376 downwards.
AAAAGTGAGCTACCATAAAAATTCCTTGGCCAATAATACACCATCAACTTCAACGGCAAAGGAAGGTGGCTTTGTCCATTATGAAGAAAAGGTTGAAGGACGCATCACACGAGCACGTAGTAAATCGTTTGATGATCATTTTTCACAGGCAAGGCTGTTTTGGAATAGTATGTCTCCCCCTGAAAAACAGCATATCATTGATGCCTTTAGTTTTGAGGTCGGGAAGGTGAAAAGTAAGTCCGTCCGCCAACAAGTAGTCGACATGTTTGTCCGTGTTGATAAAGCAATGGCAACGGCTGTGGCCGATAATGTTGGTGTTAATCGTCCAAAAGGCGAGCAAATAAATGTCACGTTAGCATCACCTGCACTTAGTCAAGCTAATACTATAAAAATGCCCCAAACACTTAAGGTAGGCGTGCTAATAGGTGATGGATTTGATGCAAATGAAGTTGGCGAAATACTAAAATATTTAACTAGACAGGGCGTTCGATACAGTATTATTTCTGACAGATTAGGGGTTGTTACTAGTAGTGATGGCGTGCAATTAACAGCAAGTGATACATTTATTACTACGGATGCGGTACTATTTGATTCGTTATATGTTGTAGGCGTAAGAGCAAAAAATCAAGCAAAGTTTAATTCTCATATTGTAAATTATATTAATGAAGCGTATAGACATTACAAACCGATTGGTATAGCTACATCAGGAACGACATTTTTTAATATGTCTAATGCCAATGTAGGGCCAGGAATTGTGTTAGCAACTGGCGACAAAGATTTCGCTAAAAAATTTGTCAAAGCAATAGCTCAACAACGCTTTTGGGAACGGAATATTTATTAACTTTACGTTGTTTCCGCGGAAAGGAAAATATCCGTGAAGCGAAGCAAATACTTGTGGGAAAAGAAGCGATACTATCTCGCGTCAATGGCATTAGATTTTCTATGAAATATTTCATCTATCATGGTAAAAATGCTGATAATTAAAGTCTCTCATTGTTCTTAAAGAATAGTGAGAGATTTTTTAGTAATGGGTACTTCAAATGTTACCTTTATTGGCTCCCTCTCCATATAGATGGGTCTTGAGGGGCGAGAGTTTTAAAGAAAGTCGGTAGACAAAATGTTTCTTTATTTACTATAAATTACATGACGTTGCATTCGAATTTTGTAAATGCTATGGTGGTAAATGAGGTGAATTTTGTGGAAAAATTTGATATTGCAATTATTGGTGCAGGTCCTGGAGGCTATATAGCAGCCATTCATGCAGCAAAAAGTGGCAAGAAGGTCGCTTTAGTAGAGCGCGATAAAGTAGGAGGAGCCTGCTATAATGTCGGCTGTATTCCTTCGAAAATATTGTTGGAGCATAGTAAGCTCATTCAAGAAATAAAACGTGGTAATGATTGGGGTATTGAAACTTCTACAGTAAATGTAAATTTTCCAAGATTGATGAAACGTAAGGATGCTATTATTGACGAGCTTTTAACAAATATTGAGGGCTATATTTTGAGCAATCAAATTACCTTTTATCGAGGAGAAGCGGCAGTATCTAATGATTTAACGGTAACAGTTGGTAATGAGCTCTTTACTGCAACGGATATCATTTTAGCAACGGGAAGTAAACCATTTGTACCACCTTTTAAAGGTATAGAGGCTTCTTCCTACTATACAACGGATACCTTTTTCGATATGACAGAGCTACCAAAGCAGTTAACAATTATAGGTGGAGGCGTTATTGCAGTAGAAATGGCATTTAGTTTAGCACCGCTAGGAACAAAGGTGACGGTGCTGAATCATAGTGAAGATATTTTACAGACAGAAGAGCCAGATGCACGACCACTAATTCGTGAAAAGATGAAAAAGCTTAATATTGAGCTTGTGACAGATTTCCAATTTGAGCATTTTAATGGCAATGAAATTCATACATCTAAAGGCATTTATACATATGAAAATCTTTTGTTTGCAACGGGTCGACGCCCGAATACAAAAATAGCTCAGCAGCTAGGTTTAGCCTTCGAAGGTCGATTGATTGCTGTCAATGAGCATCTTGAAACAAGTCAGCCACATATTTATGCTATAGGTGACTTAGTTGGTGGTTTCCAGCTAGCTCATTCAGCGAGTGCAGAGGGAATTTATGTTGTCGATCATATTCTGGGGAATAAACCGGCACTAATTGATCAAGCTTTGATTCCTCGCTGTGTTTATACACATCCTGAAATTGCAACTTTTGGATTACTGGAAGAACAAGTTAACGAACCTTATAAGGTGACTAAAATGCCTTTACGCACAAACTCTAAGGCATTAATGGAGGGAAATACAGTGGGCTTTATAAAGCTCATTGCGACGGAAAAAGAAGGACGCATTTTAGGAGCTTGTGTTGTTGCTGATGGGGCAACAGAAATGTTAAATGCTATTTTAGCTACTAAAAATGCTGGTGGTACGGCACATACTCTTGCAAATATGATTTGCCCACATCCTACAGTGTCAGAGCATATAGGGGATGCTGCAAAAGCTATTTTTGACAAAGCCATTCACCAATAATGGTCTTAAAACTACCTTTTATTAAGCGAACCAGAACCCATAACAATACTGTTTAGCCTTCTATTTCTTATACAAATTATAATAAGCGTGATACAGGCTAATCATTATGTTTAATTTTGTTATAAATACCATTAAATAAAAAACATATTGACTTTGTATGTCATTATGTTAAATTAACATTATAAGAATACTTGGTTTTAAAAATGAGTTGACTGGACATCTAGAGGCTTCTATTTTACGAAACGGATTTTCTCCGAGCGTAAACATAGAAGCTTTTTTTATCTTTATGTTGTGAATTTCTAACTTGGAGAGGATGGAATATGAAATTAGGATTTGGCTTTCGTTTTTTGGGAGAATGGTTACGTACTGTAGGAAACAGGTTACTTAGGCGCTACATTACGTCATGTAAAGACATTGCATTTGGCGTAAGGACATTTATCTTTGTTAATAAGGAGTGGCTAATATGACAAAAGCAGTTATTATTAATGGCACTAATTCGAGAAATTCACGCGTGACGGCGATTCACGAAAAGGTGGAAAACTACTTGAAAGCACAGGGAATAGCGGTACACACAAATTATGTACATGAATTGCCTGCTGAGGACTTAATTAAGGCTAATTTTGCAAGTGAGGCCATCGTTTCAGAAAATAAACAAGTTGAAGAGGCAGATTTTATCATACTTTTGACGCCAATTTATAAAGCTTCATATACAGGAATATTAAAAACATATTTAGATTTGCTACCGCAAAAAGCATTGCTTGGAAAGATTATTTTACCAATTGCTGTAGGTGGCTCTATTGGACATTTACTCGCTTTAGAATATGCATTAAAACCAGTTTTAGCTGTATTAGGAGCTACAACGATCGCACATTCTGTTTATATTGTTGATAAACAAATTATTCGATTAGAAGATGGGAGCTTTGCTATCGAGGAAGAAGCGATTAACCGTCTTGATGTACAATTAACACAATTTCAGCAAATTGTATCCATTTAAGTATGAAGTAACTCAGTAACATAACATGAGGCACTTTCTTGGGGGCTCCGATGAGTTTTAACAAATGTCATCCCCAACTTTTGGGATTGAGCATGAAGTTCAAAAAATAGCGCATTATAGGAAATAACCTCCTATAACGCGCTATTTTTAATTAACTTCAGGTTCTTCATTTTTCTCACTCGGTGCTGTAGAGAGATATAAGAATGCCTCATCTTGCAATAGCAATAATTTTTCTTCACAAATACCGTGTGCTAATGGTCCAGAAAAAATAGACTCCCACCAAGTTCCTGTTGTTGTTGTCATTGTCTTAGCCCCCATTTCAATTTTTCAATATGTAGTTGTAAGTTTTCCAAAATTACAAAACCGTCTACACATTCCGTCTATTCAAGAAAGAGGAATTTTGATTGTCAATGTTGTATCGTATAGACAAAGATAGTTTGTTTCGAAATGAAAAAACTATGTACGCCATTTTAAAAAAAGAGGTGCTTTTATTATGAATTTTACGATACAAGATGTAGAAAATATGATTACAGAACAGCGTCAATTTTATTTTTCACGAGCAACGAAAAGTACAAAATTTCGAAAAGAGCAATTAATAAATCTGAAGAAAACGATTTTAAAATATGAAAAAGAAATTTTGAATGCTCTATATTTAGATTTACGTAAGAGTGAGTTTGAAGCATATGCAACAGAAATTGGCATTGTTTTAGATAGTATTTCTTATATGGTCAAGCATGTTGAAGAATGGATGAAACCTGAAGCTGTAAAAACACCGATACAATACCAAGTGGGAAAAAGCTTTATTGTAAGAGAGCCATATGGAGTAACATTAATCATTGGTCCATTCAATTATCCATTCCAGCTTGTAATGGAGCCATTAATTGGGGCAATTGTTGGTGGTAATACGGCAATTGTAAAACCATCAGAAACATCTGTGCATACAGCAGCGATCGTTAAAAAAATAATTGAAGAAACGTTTAGTCCTTCCTATGTTCGGGTTGTAGAGGGAGAAAAAGATGAAGTGACTGCACTTATTCATGCATCCTTTGACTATATATTTTTTACAGGGAGTGTGGCAGTCGGAAAAGTTGTTGCAAAGGCAGCGGCGGAACGCTTAACACCAATTGCCCTAGAGCTTGGTGGGAAAAGTCCCGCAATTGTTGATCAAACAGCCAATTTAGAAGTAGCGGCGAAAAGAATCGCTTGGGGGAAATTCACAAATACTGGTCAAACCTGTGTGGCACCAGATTATGTTCTTGTCCATAAAGATGTCTATGACAAATTTATGAAAATATTGAAAGCAACGATTCGTTCCTTCTATGGTAAAAATGCATTAAAAAGCCCTGACTACGGTCGTATTGTGAATTTAAGACAATTTGATCGCTTACAGCAAATTATCGTGGAAGAACGTGATGCAATTACATTTGGTGGTAGAACAGATCGTGATGATTTGTATATTGAGCCTACAATTATTGGATATGTGAAATGGTCAAGTCCTTCGATGCAGGATGAACTATTTGGTCCGATTTTACCTGTGATGATGTATGATGATTTACCGCTGGCTATTCACCAGATTCGTCAGTTACCTAAGCCTTTAGCAGCTTATTTTTTCTCAGAGCATGAAAAAGCTACCCAGTACTTTTTAGAGGAATTACCATTTGGTGGAGGCTGTATTAATGATACGATTACACATGTAGGAAATTTACATTTGCCATTTGGCGGTGTCGGACCATCAGGGGTCAAAGCATATCACGGGAAGGCAAGCTTTGAAAACTTTACCCATCCAAAATCTATTTTAAAAAAATCATCGAAGTTAGAGACGAATGTTCTCTTTCCCCCATATAAACAAAAGGTTAAGCTTGTGCGAACTATCATGAAATAGTAAAAGGAGGTGTCGGACACTGACACCTCACTTTTTTGGACCCCCGAGAAATAGAGGAACTCAGTTTTAGAACCCTACATCCTGTGGCAATTTATTTGTGCGAAAGCGAAGACAGCAACAAATGTTTTCTGTGCGAAAGCGAAGCGACAGCAACAAATTTTGTCGAGGCATAATTGATTAGCTCTCCAACGTATATTTCCCATTTCGGTTGTCGATAAATGCCGTTTTTTGATATGTTAGGTAAGATACGGTGAAATATTAAAAATATATTAAAATGATAGCGTTTTCATTTTAAAAACGTTCTTACAGGCATTTTATTTATCGGTGAATAAGTAGTAAAATAAGTTCATTAGAATGTGGGGGTATTCATCTTGTCATTTTTTGTCGAATAAACAATAAATGATGAAATGAATGTAGAGATTGATTGGAGGACTATGAAATGTATGCAGAGGAATTGTTGAATGCATTACCTTTGAAAAAAATAATTGGAGTGCTACCTGACCAAGTAAGTGATATTGTCATTGATTCACGAAGTGTACAACCAAATAGTATGTTTGTTTGTATAAAAGGTTATACAGTAGATGGTCATGACTATGCACAGAAAGCTGTTGAAGGTGGCGCAACAATTGTTGTAACAGAACGAAAATTACCATTAGCAGAAAATATTGCACAAGTCATTGTAAAAGATACGGATCGTGCAGTTGGCTTGTTAGCTGCAAAGTTTTTTGACTATCCGTCGAAAGATATGACAATGATTGGCGTAACTGGAACAAACGGAAAAACATCAGTAACGGGTATTATTCAAAATATAATGCATGGTATGGGTGAGAAATCGGCATTATCAGGAACAATCGGCTTTAATTTAAATGGTATTTTATATGAATCTGCAAATACTACGAGCGATGCATTATCGACTCAACAAATGATATTCCGTGCAAAAATGGAAGGCTGCAGATTAATGACGATGGAGGTATCTTCACACGGTTTAGCACTTGGACGTCTAGCTGGGGTAGAATATGATATAGCTATTTTTACAAATCTTACACATGATCATCTTGATTTCCATGGTACGATGGAGGAATATGGCCATGCGAAGGGCTTAATGTTCTCTCAACTTGGACAAGACTTAGAAAAGAATAAATTTGTAGTGTTAAATGCCGATGATGCTTGGTCAGAGCGCTATGCAGCGATGACACCATTTCCTGTATGGACATATGGTTTGAAAAATGAAACAGCTGATTTCCGAGCTATTAACTGTGAGTATCATGATTTCATGACATCTTTTGACGTTGAAATGCCAGAGGGAATATACCATGTAAAAATGCATTTGCTCGGGGAATTTAATATCTACAATGTGCTTGCCGCTATGGTAGCTTTTTATGGCCGTGGATATTCAATGGAAACAATCATTGAGCAAATTGAGCAATTGCCACCAGTGAAGGGCCGCATGGAGAAAGTTTGTTCAGATTTACCAGTGCAGATTTTTGTTGATTATGCACATACACCTGATGCCATTGAAAAGGCAATTTCTTCAGCTGAACCATATAAAAAAGGGAAGCTTATTTTCCTAGTTGGTACAGGTGGCAATCGTGATAAATCAAAACGTCCAGCAATGGCAGAAAAAGCATCAGCCGCTGATTACGTTATTTTAACGACAGATGACCCACGCTATGAGGACTATGATAGTATTACAGGTGATCTTGCTAAAGGGATGCTTCATGAAAATTATGCATGTATCGGAGACCGTGCTGAAGCGGTGCGTCATGCGATTGAGGTTGCTGAACCAGGAGATATGATTATTTTTGCTGGTAAAGGCCATGAAGATTATCAAATTATTGAGAACACGAAATATCCGCATAGTGATGCAGATATTGCAATAGAAGCTGGCCACTTAAAATTTGTATAATATATGATCTCCAATGAGGATGTTAGAGCGTACTTGATAGGGTGAACGGGAAAGCATGCAAAGATGCGGGAAGTTCACCATACTTAGAGAACCCTTTTAGTTCGTACTAAAGGGTTTTCTTTTTGGGTACTTTTGGTGAATGTCATAATGTTAGCAAACGAGTAAGTAGATGAAAAGAAAGGGTAATCATCGAAAATGTTTGAGGAAACTATACATTGTCCCTCGCCAAAAAAAACCTCTTTTTTGGGGAAATCATGTAAAATGGTTGTAAGTAAGGCAAGTCTTCTTTTATTATTATTAAGTATGAAAAAAGGAGAATAACGAGATGAATTCAAATTTAGAAAAAGATATATTATCGCGTCGAACTTTTGCCATTATCAGTCACCCTGATGCTGGGAAAACGACGATTACAGAAAAGCTTTTACTATTTGGTGGTGCGATTCGTGATGCCGGTACAGTAAAAGGAAAGAAAACAGGTAAGTTTGCAACATCTGACTGGATGGAAATTGAAAAACAACGTGGGATTTCTGTAACTTCTTCAGTAATGCAATTCGATTATAACGGCTCACGTGTTAATATTTTAGATACTCCGGGTCACCAAGATTTCTCGGAGGATACGTATCGTACTTTAATGGCAGTGGATAGTGCTGTCATGGTCGTAGATGCTGCAAAAGGTATTGAAGCACAAACTTTAAAGCTATTCAAAGTTTGTAAAATGCGAGGTATTCCAATTTTTACTTTTATCAATAAACTAGACCGTCAAGGGAAAGAGCCACTTGAGCTGATTGAAGAGCTTGAGGAGGTACTTGGCATTAATGCTTACCCAATGAACTGGCCAATCGGTATGGGTAAAGAGTTTTTAGGTATTTATGATCGTTATAATAAACGTATCGAGCAATTCCGTACTGAGGAAGAAGAACGTTTTTTACCAATTGATGATAATGGGGAACTTGCAGTTGAGCATCCTATGAAGGTGACTTCTTATTATTCACAAGCAATGGATGACATCATGTTGCTTGATGAAGCGGGGAATGAGTATTCTGAAGAAAAAATTCGTCGTGGTGAATTGACACCTGTTTTCTTTGGTTCTGCTTTAACAAATTTTGGTGTGCAAACATTCCTTGAAACATATTTACAATTTGCGCCAACACCACAGCCTCGAATTACTGAAGATGAACAATTTATTGATCCGGTTGATCATGAGGAGTTTTCGGGCTTCATTTTCAAAATTCAAGCAAACATGAATCCTGCACACCGTGACCGTATTGCCTTTGTGCGTATCGTATCGGGTAAATTTGAACGTGGCATGAACATGACTTTATCTCGTACAGGTAAATCATTCAAAGTGACACAATCTACACAATTCCTTGCTGACGACCGCGAAACAGTTGATGAAGCAGTTGCTGGTGATATTATCGGTTTATATGACACAGGCACTTATCAGATTGGTGACACAGTTGTAGGTGGTAAAAAGACATTCCAATTTGAAAAACTGCCACAGTTCACGCCAGAGCTATTTGTTCGTGTCACTGCGAAAAATGTTATGAAATCTAAGCAATTCCATAAAGGGATTTTACAATTAGTGCAAGAAGGCGCTATTCAATATTATAAAACGTTGCATACGGAAGAAGTTATTCTTGGAGCAGTTGGTCAATTACAATTTGAAGTTTTTGAGCATCGTATGAAAAACGAATATAATGTTGAAGTGAAGATGGAGCCAATTGGTTCGAAAATTGCAAGATGGATTGAAAACGAAGAGGATGTTAAAGAATCGATGTCTTCAGGTCGTTCAATGCTTGTAAAAGACCGTTTTGATAATCTTGTTTTCCTATTTGAAAATGAGTTTGCTATGCGTTGGTTCGCTGATAAAAACGAAGACATTAAACTGTATAGCCTTTTATAATGAAAAACACGAATCGACATGTTGCGATTCGTGTTTTTTTACAAGGAAAATGAGAGCTTTATGTAGAATATATATACAGTATTAGGAAATATAAAGTTCTGTATCATAACGTGTGGTTGATTTCCGTTCCGACTGAACGCTTGGTAGGTGCCGCTACGCTTTGGAGTCTTCAATCAACTTAAATAGGGAATACGTTATAACAAATTACATCTCCTAATTTTCGCGTTGTGCTATATATTAAACCTATAATACAAGGAGAGGTTACCAAATTTATAAAATATTCTCCTGTTCGGGTATTATAGAAAGGAAGAGATTAAAAGGAGCTTGTAATAATGAACATTAGTAATTTTTCGATTAAAAGGCCTGTTTTTACAATAGTTACGATGTTGTTAGTCATTATATTAGGTGGCGTTTCATTATTGAAAATACCTATTACGCTTATTCCAGAATTACGTCCACCTATAGGCATCGTTGTTACCAATTATCCTGGTGCAAGTCCAACAGAGGTTAATGAGAAAATAACGAAGCCCTTAGAAACAACACTCGCCACCTTACCAGGGATAAAAAAACTACAGTCTACCTCGCAAGAAGGGTCCAATTTAATTATACTCGAGTTTGATTGGTCAACTAATATTGATGATGCTCAGCTCGATATTTTACAACGCATCGATATGACCCCTTTACCGAATGATGCAGAGAAACCTAACTTTTTAAAGTTTGATCCATCACAATTTCCTATAATACAACTTTCACTACGTGCGGAAAATGACAATATAGATGTACGTTTATTGGCGGAAGCCTTAGAAAAAGAACTCCGTCGAACAGAAGGTGTCGCAAGCGTCAATATTTCTGGTAAGCTGGTGGAAGAAGTTCAAATAACTTTAGATGAATCGAAGCTAGTTGAAAAAGGATTAACGCAAGCAGATATTATTCAAATTATTCAATCGAACAATGTTTCTCTTCCTGGTGAGCCGGTGTTAACGGCAGACGGAAAGATGTTAACGACACGTATTTTAAGCACTATAAATTCGCCTGAAAGCATTGCGGATTTAATCATTTCAGTAAATCCACTAGATGGTAAAGCATTAACAGTAGGAGAAATAGCGACTGTTGATCGTGTGGAACAAAAATCCATAACTACAACACGTGCAAATGAGCATGCTGCGGTATTAATGTCCGTATTACAGGAATCAGGTGCTAATACAGCAGAGGTTTCAAAAGCTTTTAAAGAAGCTTTAAATGAATTATTAACAAAGAAGCAATATCAAGGAATCGTTGCAGACGTACTAGTGGACCAAGGGAACTACGTGGATTTAGCCATTAGTAATATCGGATCTTCTTTACTTCTAGGTGGATTATTTGCAATGTTCGTATTATTTGTCTTTTTACGTAGTGTGAAAAGCCCTATTATCATTGGCATTGCGATACCATATTCAGTGATTGTTACATTCGTTTTAATGTTTTTTGCAAATTTTTCGCTCAATATTATGACGTTAGGGGCGTTAGCACTTGGCATCGGTATGTTGGTTGACAATGCTATCGTTGTTATTGAAAACATTGAACGACACTTAGGACTTGGCAAGGATCCGAAAACAGCAGCGAAGGAAGGGACAAAGGAAGTGGCACTTGCGATTACTGCTTCCACTCTCACAACGATTGCAGTATTCATTCCTGTAATGTTTATTGAAGGTTTAATAGGACAAATTTTCACAGAATTTGCATTAACTATTTCCTTTAGCTTAATTGCTTCTTTAGTCGTTGCGTTAACAGTTGTTCCAATGCTTGCAAGTCGTCTTTTAAAAATGAAATCTACGAATATTTACGAAAAACGTAATGAGTCATTTTTTTACAAGCGCTACAAAACATCAATTATTTGGGTATTGCGTCACCGTATGCTTGTACTAATATCAGCAGTTGTCTGTTTTGGACTTGCGTTGTTTGGGCTTATGAAAATTGGTACTGAGTTTTTACCGCCAACGGATGAAGGGTTTGCCTCCATTAGTGTAAATCTAGAAAAAGGGGTAGCAGTATCAGAAACAGAAAAAGTTGTAGCGAAAATAGAAGAACGCCTAAAACGGGAGAAAGATGTTGACGTATATGTTAGCCTAATCGGTGGTACGCAACAGGCACAGGCACGGGGACAAACAAGTGCAAACCAAGCAGAACTATATGTAAAGCTTGTTCCTCTAGCAGAAAGGAATCGTTCAATTTTTCAATTTGTAGAAGAGGTTGAGCGAGATTTGCATAAAGAGCTAGGTGAGCAAGTTGAAATTAACTTTAATGTCTCAACGACAACAGGATCGTCACCAAATACATTAACGTTTAGGTTAACAGACTCTGATGAGCAAAGACTTCAAAGCTCTGTTGATAAATTACAGCAGGAGCTATTAAAGGTAAAAGCCATCACAAAAGTATCTACGGATTTAGATATTACTGTAAAAGAAATTCAAGTCGAAGTAGACCGAGAAAAGGCGAAGGACTACGGATTTGTCCCCGCACAAATTGCTCAAACGGTCAATCAAATGACGAAGGGTCAGCTAACAACGCAAATAATGGCAGAGGATGGTGCTGTATTGCCTGTTTATACAGGCTTTGGACAAGTGTTTAATGATAGTATCGAGTCACTAAAATCGATGCAGCTTCGTTCACCTGCAGGTTTATTTGTAAAGCTAGGGGACATTGCTACAGTTTCTGTCCAAGAAGGACCAGTATCGATAAGACGTTCTGATCAGGCGGCAGCGGTTGCATTTTTTGTTGAGTATAAAACGAAGGAGTCGCTCGGAGGCATCTCAGCCAAAGTGGACAAAGTATTAGAAAAAGCAAAATTACCAACTGAAACTCAAGTTGTCTTTAGTGGAGATCGTGAGCTTTACGATAGTGCGATTAATGATATGCTTTTAGCCGTGGCATTAGCAATAGTCCTTGTATATATCGTAATGGCTGCTCAATTTGAATCATTCAAATATCCATTCGTTATTATGTTCACAGTACCATTAATGATTATTGGCGTTGCCATTGCAATGTTTGCTACGAACACGTTAGTTGGTGTGACATCTGTTATAGGCATCTTAGTACTAGTTGGAATTGTCGTGAATAACGGGATTGTACTTGTCGATTACATTAATCAACAAAAAGCTAGGGGAATGGAGACGTATGATGCGATTTTACTGGCAACACAAGATCGACTTCGACCAATTTTAATGACTGCACTAACAACAATCTTAGGATTGCTACCACTTGCTCTTGGTATTGGTGAAGGAACAGAGATGAATCAACCAATGGGGATTGTAGTAATCGGAGGACTTGTGACATCAACTTTGTTGACATTATATATTGTACCGATTATTTATAGCTTAATGGATAAAGAAACGAGGAAGATGCGGTAAGTTCAGGGGGGATGAAAATGGGGGTTCATTTTTTTACAGGTTTTCCAGGTTTTATTTCAAGTCAATTAATACGTGCGTTATTTCGAAAAAAACAATCACAGGAAGTCATCGCTATTGTTTTAGCTGGTGAATTTGTTAAAGCAAATTTAGAAAGAGAAAAAATAGTAGCGGAGTTTCCAAACTGTTCTATTCGCATTGTAGAGGGAGATATTACATTACCGAATCTCGGTCTTGAAAATCAAGCCGTACAGGACATTGTACCTCAAATTGAGGTGCTCTGGCATCTAGCTGCTATTTATGATTTAGCGGTACCACGCGATCTAGCATGGAAGGTAAATGTGCATGGTACGACAATGGTCAATGATTTTGTTCGAACACTGCCGAACTTAAGACGCTATATGTATTTTAGTACAGCGTATGTAGCTGGAACACGTGAAGGTGTTTTGCGTGAAAATGAACTAATTCGCCCGCCCGCATTTAAGAATTATTATGAAGAAACAAAATATGAAGCTGAGCATCGAGTAGAAGATTTGAAATCAGAAATACCACTGACAATTATTCGACCTGGTATAGTACGTGGACATTCTGAAACAGGTGAAACGATTAAATTCGATGGGCCTTATTTCTTTTTAAATATGGTAGATAAGTTAAAGTACCTTCCTTTTATCCCGTATATTGGGCGATCAACTTCAACAATAAATGTGGTACCAGTGGATTACATTATAAATGCTTCGACTTATCTCGTTGATGAAAAATGTGCTGAAGGGAAAACTTTGCATCTAACAGACCCGAATCCTCATCCTGTGCAGGAAGTGTATCGTACGATGGTAAAATTATTAACGAATCATTATCCTAAAGGGCGGTTACCGTTAATACTAGCAAGAACATCTTTACAAATACCACTTATTCGAAAATATCTAGGCGTTGAGCAAGAAACTCTAGACTACTTAGCTTGGAATGCTAAGTTCGATACATCTGAAGCAGTTACCATTTTGAAAAAGGGTAGTATTGCATGTCCCGATTTTATACTGACAATGCCTAGAATGATTGATTTTTATATAGCGCATAAAGACGATAAACGCTATCGAATTCAAATAAAGTGAAGCGTCAATTAGTGGACGTGATAGAAATCGATGGTTACATTGACTTCAGCAGGTGTCCAAACACCCGCTGAAAGAAGTTAAAGCCGCCGGCGGATGTCACAAAATCATCGCATCCATGCGATAACAGCTAACTGATCTACATCAGTGTTGCTGACGCTGCGCTTTCGCACAAAAAACATCTGTTGCTGACGCTACGTTAGCACTGCGCTTTCGCACAAAAAACATCCGCAGGCCTAAGCACTAAGCCTTTTTCGGATGCAATTATGCCGAGGTATTATTGATCTTGCGGTAGACATAGAGTTATTGTAGATTAAAAATGGGGTAGATAATTTTGCCACTCATATATGATAGTGCTATAATAAGTTTTCAGAAGAAAAAACCTTCGACGTTTTGTCAAAGGGGAGTAGCTAACAGGTATGAGCGAAGTATCTGGATTCACATTCGTCATGACGTGGTTTTTACCATCGGGTGTGATAAGCGAATAATTCTATACTAGCAGTATTCAACGACTAGTATTTATTTGCTAAGCGAGACCTTTGCCTTTTATAGGGGCAGAGGTCTTTTCTTTTGTACTCGTATAGTAATGATTATTTGGGTATACAGAGCTTTAGAGGAGGCACATGAATGGAATCAATTTTATTACAATACGGCTGGGTACTTATTGTACTTGTAGTATTAGAAGGGTTATTAGCAGCAGATAATGCAGTTGTAATGGCTGTGATGGTGAAACACTTACCAAGAGAACAACAAAAAAAGGCATTATTTTATGGATTATTTGGCGCATTAATTTTTCGATTTTCAGCACTTTTTGTCATTACAGTATTAGTGAATTATTGGCAAATTCAAGCGTTGGGAGCAGCTTATTTACTATTCATGTCTGCCAAAAATATATATGATTTACGTCATAAAGGGGATTCAAACGAAGAATCTAACGATGAAGTAGGGAAAAAGGGCGCTGGTTTTTGGATGACAGTGCTTAAGGTTGAGGCAGCGGATATTGCATTTGCTATTGATTCTATGCTTGCTGCAGTTGCCATTGCTGTAACTTTACCACATGTAGGGAACTTTGATATAGGTGGCATCAATGGTGGACAATTTATGGTCATGTTACTTGGAGGGTTTATCGGAGTTATAATGATGCGATTTGCGGCACAATGGTTTGTGAAAATATTAAATGACTTCCCCTCACTTGAGACCGCTGCGTTTTTAATTGTAGGTTGGGTAGGCGTGAAGCTTGTTGTGTTGACTTTGTCACATGAGAAGGTGGGCATATTACCTGCAGAGTTCCCGCATTCTACAGTGTGGGAGTTAACTTTCTGGATTGTATTAGTGGCCATCGCATTAGTAGGTTATTTAGTAGGAGTTCGTCATAAAAAACAAGTCTAATGATCTTTAAGAGGAATAGTCGTATCTATTCCTCTTTCTTTTTTGATGTATTTTTTCTATACTAATATCTATCGAGTTTGGCATCATATAAGGAAGGGGTTGTCAAAGTGCCCTGGAAAAGATCAAAGAATAGGCTTGTTACACCTTTTCAGGTACTTGTCTCTTATTATTTTATAGCTATAGCTATTTCCTTCCTGTTACTACTGCTTCCAGGCGTTCATCAAGAAGGTGTTAAAGTTTCATTATTAGACAGCTTGTTTACTGCAGTAAGTGCAGTTAGTGTAACAGGTTTAACAACATTCAATATATCTGAAAGCTATACCACATTCGGGCTCGTGATGGTTCTTGTTATTTTACAGCTTGGTGCAATTGGCATTATGTCACTTGGTACCTTTGTATGGTTACTTGTTGGGAAAAAAATCGGAATGCGTGAGCGTCAATTGATTATGATCGATCATAATCAATACAATTTGTCAGGGGTTGTTCAATTAATTCGGGAAATATTGAAAATCTTAATTGGCATTGAAGTGATGGGTGCGTTCATTTTAACTTTGCACTTTACTAACTACTTTGACACTTTTGAAGAAGCCTTGATTCATGGTGTCTTTGCCTCCATTTCAGCTACTACAAATGGTGGCTTTGATATTACGGGTATGAGCTTACTTCCGTTTCATAACGATTACTTTGTTCAATTGATAACTATGGTGTTAATTGTGCTTGGTGCGATAGGCTTCCCAGTATTGATTGAAGTGAAAACTTTTTTATTAAATCGCCATGCAAATTTCCGCTTTAGTTTATTTACAAAAATAACTACCTCCACATATGCAATTTTATTTGTAGTAGGGGCTGTCGTTATTTTATTGCTTGAATCATTCCATTCCTTTAAGGGAATGTCTTGGCATGAGGCTCTGTTTTCTGCAATGTTTCATTCTGTTTCAACACGATCAGCTGGACTTACGACGTATGATGTCACAACCTTTAGTGAAGCGACAGATATTTTTATGAGCTTTTTAATGTTTATTGGTTCTTCGCCAAGTTCAGTTGGTGGAGGAATACGTACAACAACTTTTGCCATGGCCATTTTATTCCTAATTACCTTTTCGCGAGGAAGAGAGGATATTCAAGTATTCGGACGTGAAATACATTTAATTGATGTATTCCGCTCGTTTGTTGTTATTTTATTGGCATTCTTTATGGTATTAGTTGCGACAATTATTTTACTCATTACTGAGCCACACGCATCACTCATTCAAATAATCTTTGAAATTACATCAGCGTTCGGAACGTGTGGGATGTCTTTAGGAATCACTTCCGACCTATCGGTAGTTGGCAAAATTATCATTATGATTTTAATGTTTGTTGGTCGTGTCGGTTTAATTTCCTTCCTGTACACTTTAGGTGGTGGAGGTAGAGGAAAAAAATCTAATTATCACTATCCTAAAGAACGGGTAATTATTGGGTAAATTACTAGGAGAAAAAAAAAGAGCTAATTCCGCTCTTTTTTTTTCTTTCCGATTAACCCAAAAGTTTATTGTGAAAACTGAGACATTTAGAGATTACATCAGTAGAAAATCTATGCATAAAAGATGTCTAAGATTGTTTAATAGATGAAAAAACGGACATTGCCACAAAATTGTCGAAAAATTTTAAATTGTTTTTCCTGGTTATTACGATTAATTAATAGGTAATTTTTACAATATCAGGGTGTTAGCGGGTTGAGAATTTCGTACTAAACTTTTTTAGGATAATTGTACTGCGCATAGAATATTTGTTGATTGTCTTAAGGTTATGGTAATTACTTACAACGACACAAATGAATTGGTCATTTTAGGTTACTGGAAAATTTGAAAATGCTCGCTTAAATAGATGAAAAAAACGCTAGTCCTAAACTTTATTAAAGGACTAGCGTTTCTTATTATATAGAGTGGATTGTTGCAAAGTATGGTGCTTGACCGTGACGGAAGTAGGTTAATAAATAGCCATTTTTTTGTACAATTTTGCCATTCGAGAAATTTTGGTAATCTACATGGTGCGGAATAATAAGGGTATGTTTAAACAACTCTTTTTCAGATAGATTGAAGCTGGCGAATTCCTCACCTGCAATTGCAGGGTTTTCACGTAAGGCCGTATAAAGTGCTTTCTGTTGTTTCTCTGTAGGGCGCTCCTTCCACCATAATTTACGTGGCTGGAACTGCTGTGCCATTAAATAATCTAGTTGCATTAGGCTTTGAATGATCGTTAAATTAGCACCCTCTACAGTTTCTAAAAACATTAATAAACGACGGAATAAATCCTCAAGCTGATGACCGATACGAGACCAACCTTTTGTTTCCCAATAAGTACCGAAGTTTTGGAAGAAATCAAATGGTGTTTCAAATACTTCAGTTACTAAGTATTCAATTGTATGATCCATACGATGATCGTTCCAATATTTCTCAAGTACATCCTCTGCATGTTTAATGCGTACTATATCATCAAACGTTAAGACATTGTTGGAGAAAATCTCGTAAGGAGATTGGTCCACATACGTATAGCCGAATTTTTCAGCCTCTAGACGAAGGCCAGTACCGCGCAGCAGTTTAAGGAATCCAAGCTGTAATTCTTCTGGTCGCATTGCGAAAACATCATTAAAGGTTTGACGGAAGCTTGCATAATCCTCCTCCGGTAAACCAGCGATTAAATCTAAATGCTGATCAATCTTTCCACCTTCTTTGACCATCGTCACTGTCCGTGTTAGCTTTTCAAAGTTTTGACGGCGCTTTACAAGAGTATTTGTTAAATCATTCGTTGATTGAACACCAATTTCAAAACGGAAAAGACCTTTAGGGGCGTTATCATTTAAAAACTGGATAACTTCAGGACGCATAATATCTGCCGTAATTTCAAATTGGAATACAACTCCTGGCTTATGTTCATCGATTAAAAATTGGAACATTTCCATGGCATAGCTGCGGCTTATATTAAATGTACGGTCGACAAATTTAATAGTACGTGCACCATTGTCCATCAAGAATCGAATATCTTCTTTTATTTTTTCTCGGTTGAAATAACGAACACCTACTTCAATAGAAGATAAACAAAATTGACAGCTAAATGGACAGCCTCGACTTGTTTCAATATATTGAATTCGTTTGCTTAGATGAGGGAGGTCCTCTTCAAAACGAAATGGACTTGGTAACTCACGTAAATCTATTTTGGGTGCTTGTGCGTGAATTCGTACTTTACCATCCTCTAAGTAGCAAATCCCTGGAACATCGTCTAATGCAATTTCTCCATGCAAATAGCGTAGTAACTGTTTAAAGGAGGTTTCTCCTTCACCCATAACAATGAAATCAACCTCTTCAATTCTACGTAACCAATGGTGGGAATCATAAGAAACCTCAGGTCCACCGAGCAAAATTTTAACATTTGGACAGACAGTTTTTAACATTTTGATGACGTGAATAGTTTCTTCAATATTCCAAATATAGCAACTAAATCCTACAATATCAGGTTTTTTTTGGAATAAATCTGATACAATATTAAAAGCAGGATCTTTAATTGTATATTCTGCAATAATTGGATTAAATTCTGGTAAAGCTGCACCTTTTAAATAACGCAATGCTAAATTTGTGTGAATATACTTTGCGTTTAAAGTAGTTAAAATAGTATTCATGCAATAATCTTCCTTTCAATTTCTAATTGTAACAGTCAAGTAGCTGTCATACAATATAATCCTTTTTACCTATTTATTTTGTGAACAGTTCGTGAAATAATTTTTATACTTAAATTTACTAAATTTTGTAATAATAGATTCGTGCAGTCATAAAGTATAGTAAAGGCTCAAAATTCGATTAAGAGGTTTTTTACTCTTTTGAAAGGTTCGGTGAGAAAGTTGAAGCAAAATGATATTAATCAATGTTTTGGAAATCTTATGACAAGTACTTCGTCACCAACACTTATTCTTAATAAAGCAGGGAAAATTTTAAACGTGAATGAGACGGCTATTAAACTTTTTAATCTCAATTCAACGTATATTGGCTATTTAACTATGGACGAGCCATCTAATTTAAAATGGGCGAAATTCGTTAAACAATTAGAAAATGATTTAAGATCAGAAGAAATCTTCAATATTCAAACAAATGGTAATGAGTATGAAATGATGTCCTTCAAATGTTTTTATGATCCAAACACAGAGGAAATTGTTGCGCAAATTTCAACGTTAAATAATGACATAGCTCATGAATTATATGTTAGTCAAGAGCAGGAGAGATCACAATCTCTCAATGCTTATGATCACTTACCGTATGCTGTTATTATAAGTGACGCTAGCGGGATAATTCTTGGGCTAAATAAGTATGCTGAAATGTTTTTAAGAACCGAAAAATCGCTGCTACTTCATAAGGCACATCAGCACATATTCGATGCATTTACATTGAAGAAGGGTCAAATTACAACATACCTTTCTAAACTGATGGGCGAAAAGCATGCAAGTATTCATGTAGTTGATGAAACTATAGTTACTAGCCCTTGCTATTATGAAATTTCGAGTATCTTTGATGAATATAACAATATTATTGTCACAGTCATTAATGATGAAACAGAAAAGAAACAACTTCAACATAAAGTTGAACATCAACAAGCTTTAAATGTTGTCGGTCAAATGGCTGCAAGTATCGCCCATGAAATTCGTAATCCATTAACTTCTTTGAAGGGCTTTACCGAATTGCTAAAACTAAATGCAGATGAAGAGTCACGCATGTATTTATCTGTCATCGATAGTGAGCTTCAACGGATGGAACAAATTTTATCCGAGCTTTTAGTATTGTCCAAGCCAACATGCATGAAAGTGGAATTATTAGAGCTAGATCACATTGTAAAGCAAGTGATTGAGTTTATGCTTCCAGATGCGCTTATGAAAAATGTTATGATTCAATACATTTCTCCTTCTACACAAGTATACATTGGTGGTAATGAGAATCGTTTAAAGCAAGTATTCATGAATCTTATTAAAAATGCGATGGAATCCATGAATAATGGTGGAACGATTACCGTAGAAATGAATGTTATTGACTGTGCGAATGTAGAATTACTGATTAAAGACGAAGGTGTCGGTATGGACAGTGCTACCCTTCAAAACTTATTCCAACCTTTTTACACGACAAAATCAACAGGGACAGGACTAGGTCTCGCATTCGTGAAAAAGGTGATTGAAGAGCATGAAGGTGTAATAGGTGTGAATAGTGAATTACAGAAGGGTACATGCTTCCACCTACAATTCCCGATATACACATTTAATCAGATGGATACAATGGATGTTTCCACGAAAGATTCTGCTTATTTAGTAACATAAAAAGCGTCTGAGTGGTAAATTAAACTACTGTGAAAAACTTAAAATCAAATATTGCTTTTGACAATGCTTTTCTAATGTCGCTATAATGGCATGTATAAAACGCGAATTGAGAGGAAAAGGATATGACGTCAGAAGATATAAAGCAATCTTTAAAATTATATATAGTATTATCACGTGCACATAAAGCGATTAATGAGATGACCCATCAATTTTTTCAAGACAATGGATTAAATCCTACTGAATTTGCTGTATTAGAGCTTCTTTATCATAAAGGAAGACAGCCATTACAGCAAATTGGCAATAAAATTTTGCTAGCTAGTGGGTCTATTACGTATGTCATTGACAAACTTGAAAAAAGAGGGTATTTATTGCGTGTCTCATGTCCATCAGATCGCCGTGTTACCTATGCAGAAATAACGGACAAAGGTGAAGCATTTATGGGAGAACTATTTCCAAAGCATGAACAGCATTTACATGAATTGATGAGTGCATTATCTGTTGAAGAAAAAGACCAAGCTATCACCTTATTAAAAAAATTAGGCCTGTCTATTAAAGACTTATCTTATTAAAAAGAGTTGTCTCAATGAGTTTGAGGCAACTTTTTTGTTGTTTTGGAGTTAAATTGTACTCCAACAAACCCCTCTTACATCATTTGCATCATAGATAAGGCGGGAGCGAGCACAGGCGAAGGACTAAGTATCCTGAGTGCTTTAAAGCCCACGTGATCGTTCCTAACGCCTGCAGGAATGAAAATCAGCCTCACAATAAAATAAAGGCTCTATTAAAGTAGAACGTTAATAGTTGGAACCTGGTTGAGCTTCTTGCTATAATTTCTAAACTAAACATAGCAGCATTAGTCGACAACAAGTTTTTGAAAATATAACACAACCAACATAAAAAAGACTATAGAGCAAACAAGTTTGTCTATAGTCTTATTTGAATTATTATTTTTTAGCAATAGTTGCTGCCATTTTAAGCATAGCATCTGTTAAATCTAATTCGTCGTTATCGTGAATTATTAGTTTTGTAATTAAACCATCTTTTTCAAAAACAACGCCGATTACTTTTTCTTTATCTTCTTCAAAACGTACAACATAACCCTCAATGTTTTTAACATCTTTAAATGCAGCTAAATCCTCAGAAGATAAAGATGATGGTTCACCAACAGCATTCATATAATCTTGCATAGATGTTTTTGCATCTTCATATTTTGTTTGTGACGCATCAATAGATTCGATACGCATAAATACTTCAGGATTGTCTTTAGAAACTAACATGTCTTTACCTGGTTCTTCTTGGGTAAGTGTAAATCCAGGTAGTTGGTGCATTTTATAGTCTTGATCAGCACTATTAGATTCCGTTGCTTTTTCAGTCTTGTCTACACCTTTTTGTACATATTTAACTTCTTGTTCTTTTTTAGTTGTATTGTCTTTATTGTCCTTATTTGTTTCATTTGATGTAGGCGTTTCTTGCGATTCATCTACAGTTGTATCCTTAGATGATGGTTGTTGCTGTTCAGTCGGTGTATTTGATGGCTCATTTTTTTGAGCATCAGAATCCTTTGTTTCAGAAGTATTACATCCTACAACTAAAACAGCTGTTAGTAATAATGCCGGTACAGAAAATAATTTTTTTTGCATGAAAAGCCCTCCCTTTCTTAATTAAACGCTAGTAAAGATAAAATGTTTCCAAATTTTAATGTTATCATGTTAAAGGTAACACTAAAAATAATAGTAGTACAAAAACTACATGGGTTACAATAACAAGTGGCATACTTTTACGCCATTCATATAAAAAGCCCCAAATAAGGCCTGTTACAAGTGCAGCGATCATACCAAGCATAAAGCCGCTTAATGCAATAGAGATTGCACATAATATCGCAGTTACAATAACAGCAAAAGTAGGACGCATAAAACGTTTCAGCTGTTGTTGAACATAGCCACGCCAAAAGATCTCTTCACCAATTGCAACAATGAATACGAGTAAAATATAGTGCCAAATATTTTGTGGTCCATAGTTTGTTAAAAATTTTTGTACTGACTGTACTAATGAATCATTAATGTATGGTGCAAGCCAATAGCCAAAGCGTATAATACCGTATGTTATTGTACCGTACCCAATACCGAAAAGTAAAAATTTCCAGGTAGGTAACTGATCTTCAATTTTACCTGCCAAAATGGCAATGGCGATACATACAAGTAAAGTAAATGCATATAGGTACCAAAATACAGCTTGGTTAGCAAAGGTATATGCAAGCATGCCATAAACGAATAATAAAGAAAGGAGCAATATTATTGTTTGTTTCGAATTTGTAAGCATTATTCGACCTCCATGCTTTTAATATTATCAAAAAAAAAGCCCCTTATCATCTATAAAGACAAATAGGGACTATTCAGACTATTAAGCCTCGTTTGTATATAAAATTTTGTAACGTTTATGGTTGACGACCGTTTTTTCTTCAATTTCAAGAGAATCGAAATTCGCCATGTATGTTAAATCAACGATCACCGAATTTTCATTTACTTTTTCTACTATACCTTGTAAGCCATCTTTAAACTCGATAATATTTCCAACTTCAGCTATTTTCACAGACAGTCAGCTCCTTCATCGACTAATAATATACAGTTTGCATGAAAAAATGGAAAACGTAAAGCTTTTTTTGAATAATTCATAATTTATTACACAAAATATTGAGAAGTGAGGAAAAGAAAAATGGAAAAATACGAAAATATGCTTAAACAATTACAAAATGGGGAATTAAAAAGTATAGAAATAGAAAAGGAACAATTTTATGAGTTTCGAGAAGTACTTGTAAAACATCCTTTATTTAAACATTTTAGAGGTGAAGCCAAACAAAATGGACGCGTAATCTATACTTATCAAGAAGTTGCAAGAAGCTAAATTGTCGAACATTGTCGTAAGTTAATGCTGTAAGAAATGAAATATAAATGTATAATAATGGTATGATTATTTGTGTGTGGAGGGTTGTATGAATGGTCAATCTACTCTTGAAACAAATGGAGCAAACTCGTGAGATGATGATTCGCTCAGGTGTAGAGAACGGATTACAAAATGCAAAAACCATTCAACTGAGTCGCAGATTAGATCAGTTAATGAATACTTATTATAGACAGACAGCATTTGAAGAAGAAGAAGATCAAGAAGATTGAAAGAATGTTCCCGTATTTAGAATATAAACTTTTTAAATAATATGTTTAAAAAGTATTTTTTTGGAGAATACTTATTTTGAACACAGCAACATTCTCATTTCCCCCTTTAGAGCAGTGATACCCCATCACTTGCTCTCTTTTTTTATGTTATTTTATGCGAAATTGATTTAACTTCTTTCGGCGGTTGTCCAGCAAAAGGCATTTAGTACAAGATAGTAAAAGGAGTTTGAATTATCGCACTTATTAGACTACACTAAAAAGATGAAAATAAGTGCTAATGATTGGTTACGTAGAATCGATAGCCTGGATAACAAAGGAGTATGTACATATGGGAAAAAAGAGTATTGCATTTATCGGCACTGGTGTTATGGGTGCTAGTATTGTAAAGCATTTATTAAAAGATGGTCATGAGGTGACAGTTTACACACGCACAAAGGAGAAAACGGAGCCGCTTTTAGCGCTAGGTGCAAAATGGGCAAGTACTCCAGCAGAGGCATTTAAAAATAAGGAAATTGCCTTTACAATGGTTGGATACCCTGCAGATGTAGAGGAAGTTTATTTTGGAGAAAACGGTTTATTTCAAACAGCTGAATCCGGCAATATTGTTATTGATATGACCACTTCCGAGCCAACATTGGCAAAGAAAATTTTTGAGCATGCCCAGAAGCTTGGAGTGGAAGCGCTAGATGCACCTGTTTCTGGAGGAGATATTGGAGCTCAAAATGGGACATTATCAATTATGGTTGGAGGTAGCCAAGCTACATTTAATAAAGTTTTATCAGTCATGAAACATTTTGGTGATAATATTGTTTATCAAGGTGAAGCTGGTGCAGGACAGCATGCTAAAATGTGTAATCAAATAGTTATTGCTTCAGGAATGATAGGTGTGTGTGAGTCACTTGCTTACGGTTTAAAGGCTGGGCTTGATTTACCAACAGTATTGCAATCCATTTCGTCTGGTGCAGCAGGCTCTTGGTCATTAAGTAATTTAGCACCCCGTATGATCAAAGAAGATTACGCACCAGGTTTTTATATAAAGCATTTTGTAAAGGATATGAAAATTGCTTTAGACGAATCTAAAAAAATGGGGATTACATTATCAGGTCTAGCACTTGCTTATGATATGTATGAAAAGCTAGTGGAAGCAGGCTATGGTGAAAGCGGTACACAGGCTCTTTTAAAGGCGTATCAATAAAA
Organism: Lysinibacillus sp. NPDC095746; assembly: GCF_044763535.1. Lineage (NCBI taxonomy): Bacteria > Bacillati > Bacillota > Bacilli > Caryophanales > Bacillaceae > Lysinibacillus > Lysinibacillus sp. NPDC095746. The sequence continues at coordinate 57,582 of NZ_JBIWGL010000022.1, read as the reverse complement.
TACTGACTATAAAGAACGAAGAATTTTAAATTTTAGAAAACCCGAAGTATCATCTTATGAAAGGATGGATCTTCGGGTTTTTCATTTGATAAAGAGGCAGCTCACTAACACACAGAAAATAGTAAACTACGAAACATTACTCTTTATGAAAAAGTTTTGCGTCTAAAGAAAAACTAGATGCTCCTGCAAGTGCGAAGTATAAAGCAATTGCAGCTAAAGCTAAATCAAATTCATATCCAGCTAAGCCGTTTTCACCGATGAAGCCAACACTAAGCTTCGCCGTAAAAATGGCAACAATCATAGTCACTGTCAATAAAGCGCCAAAAAGTCTTGTACCTAAACCTAGAATAATTGCAACGCCACCGACTAGTTCTATAATGGCAACAATATAAGCCATAAAGCCTGGAATACCAATGGCATCAAAATAATCAGCTGTAAAGCCGATACCACCTTGAAATTTTTGATATCCGTGAGCGGCAAAAATAAAGCCAAGCACCACACGTAAAATAGTTGAACCAATATTTTGCATAGTTTAATTAACTCCTTTTGTGTTTTTTTGCTTACGTTTCGTAACTTAGTTTATTTTTAAAAACAACTTTTGTCAAGTAACTTAATTTTATTTTTGAAACTGATTTTCGGAAAAATGATATACTCTTATATATGAACGAAGTACTTAGGAGGCAGGTAAAATTGGATCAAAAAAAAATTTGCCCACGATTTGAAAGGGCGCTAAAAATATTAAATCATAGCTGGAATACCCTGCTTATTTATCAGTTATTAGAAGGTTCTCAACGGTATTCAACCATTAAAAAACAAATGGGTATTAGCAGCCGCGTGTTAACGGAAAGATTAAAAGAACTAGAGATAGAGAACATTGTGAAACGCACTGTTATTCCATCGACACCAGTGGTGATTGAATACGAGCTAACAGAAAAAGGACATGCACTTGCGCCGGTCCTAAAAGCAATTGAAAAATGGTCGTCTACGTGGGTAGATATAGAAAAATAGTAAAAAGGATATCCAAGCGAGGGGGCTTGGATATTTTTTTATTTTGAAGATGTAATCTTTTGTATTTCACAGAGAAGGCTAAGATTCGTTTACTTTAGAGTGTTAGGTAATTAAAAATAATTGTATATTGTAAATAGTGTAAATTTTCTTTAAACAAAAGGTATTTTTTATTACATGAGGGAATTTATTTAATATTATAGAGAATGGGGAGGGGGTTTTTATGAAGCGGAATTCAGTAGTAAATGCACAGCATCGGAGCCAGTTAGCTCTTTATTTATCACTGCCAATTTTATCGTGGGCATTTTATGATTTTGCGAATACAATATTTTCTTCAAATATTAATACTATATTTTTTCCTTTTTATATGGATGAAATTTTAGGGACCAATGAGGTAATGCAGCAGGTGGCAAGCACGTTTATTTCTTATGCGAATGCCATTGCTAGCTTTTTCCTCGTCGTTTTTTCACCACTTTTTGGTGTATGGATAGATAATACGGGCTATAAAAAGAGATTTATCGTGTGGTTTGCGTCTATCTCAATCTTTGCCACCTTTATGATGGGGGTTTTTGCGAATCTACAGACGTCAACAAATTATTCAGGTGTGCCACTTAGTTTATTTTTAGTTGTAGTTAGCTTTATCATCGCAAAATTTTTCTTTAATTCAAGTCTAGTGTTCTATGATTCAATGATGAGTGATTTAGGGACAAAAGAAGAAATGCCCCTTATTTCTGGCTATGGGGTAGCGATTGGATATCTTGGTACAATTCTTGGGTTACTTGTTTATTTGTATGTAGGAAATAGTGGATTCCATCGAGCATTTATTCCAACTGCAATTTTATATTTGTTATTTTCTTTGCCATTATTTTTTATTAATAAGGATACACCAATTTCAAGGTCTCAGCGCAAGCCTATTAAATTTCTAGATGGCTATAAGGAAATTGTTCAAACCTTTAAAGACATGAAGCAATATAAAACTATTTTCACCTTTATGATTGCTTATTTCTTTTTAAATGATGCCATTGCAACAACCATCGCAATGATGGCTGTATATGCAACAACGATTGTTGGCTTTACATCGGGTCAATTTATCGTGCTTTACTTAGTGTCTACGGTTTCAACTATTATAGGCTCTTTTACATTTGGTTATATAACAAAAGCAATAGGAGCCAAACGTGCAATTACCGTGGTGGCGCTATTAATGATTGTCGCTTTAACATTTGCTGTCTTTGCGACAGAGCAATGGATGTTCTGGCTTGCAGGTAGTATGTTTGGCGTATCGCTAGGATCCATGTGGGTAACATCTAGAACATATATTATTGAATTGTCTCCAGAAGACAAACGGGGTCAGTTTTTTGGCTTATTTGCATTTTCGGGTAAAGTATCGTCCATTATTGGGCCGGCAGTCTATGGAACGGTCACATTATGGATGAAAGATTACGGAACGCTAGCAAGTCGTGTTGCATTATCGACATTAATTGTAATGACGATAATTGGCCTATTGATACATCTGAAAGTTAATGGCTCAAAAGTTGGGGATGGCATTTGAAAAAACGTATGCACGCCTAGTTAAGCGCCCTGTTGGAGTGGAAATCAACCCAATGTTATGAAAGCAACCCATGTTCACAATAAAATTGGAAAAAGCAAGTAGGAGAAATGTATTGCCTATGATACAATTGAATTATAATTTAAATTAAATTGTAGTTGAGGAGAAAGGAGCGGGGTTGCTTTGGAACATAAAGGTATATTGTTAGAAAGTGGCACTAATGAGCTAGAAATTGTTGAATTTGAAGTAGCGAACAATAAATTTGGTATTAACGTTATTAAAGTAAAGGAAATCATTCAACCGATTCCAGTAACATTTATTCCACACGCGCACCCGCATGTAGAAGGGATAATTCAATTACGAGGTGAGGTTTTACCAGTAGTTGATATGCTCCGAGTATTAGGGATTCAAAAGGCAGAGCGTAGTCCTCAGCAAAAATATATTGTAGCTGAGTTTAATAAACAGCGCGTAGTATTCCATGTAGATAATGTAACGCAGATCCACCGTATTTCATGGGATCAAATCGAGAAACCTTCTGATATGTATCAAGGAGGAACATCACAAGTAATTGGTGTTATTAAGCAAAATGAACAGATGATTTTATTACTAGATTTCGAAAGAATTATGGTGGATATAAATCCGGATTCTGGTATTAGTGTAGAATCCGTTAAAAAGCTCGGTAAACGTGAGCGTTCTGAAAAACGAATTTTAATTGCTGAAGATTCACCGCTACTACGTAAGCTCTTATTCGATACTATGAATGAGGCAGGTTATGCGAATATTGAATTCTTTGAAAATGGACGTGATGCTTATGAATATCTCGAAACTATCGTCAAAGGTGGTAACGAAGTAGCCGAGCATATTCAATTAGTTGTGACAGACATTGAAATGCCACAAATGGATGGGCATCATTTAACACGTAAAATAAAAGAGCATCCAGACCTCCAAAAGCTTCCAGTTATTATTTTCTCAAGCTTAATTACGGATGATCTTCGTCATAAAGGTGACCAAGTAGGTGCAGAGGATCAAATTAGTAAGCCTGAAATTGCGGAGCTTATTTTACGTATAGATCAACTTATCTTATAAAAATAAGTTTTTCTCAGGGTTTAACAATAAAGATTAAGGTACTTCACAATAATAATAATGGGTATCCTGAAAGTATATTCATAATTTTAAGAAGTCGGATGCCTTTTAGGCTCCGGCTTTTTTGTATAGATAAATGATGCTAGGAACAAAATAATAAAGGCTAACTTGTCTATAAAACTTTGACGTGAGTATCCTGACACTGGCAAGCAAAGAGCCCACAGGTTTGTATCTATAGACCGAAGAGGCTAAAAATGAATGTATGCGTTAAGGAAGTGATTATTTGAATGATTTAAAAACGGCTATCATCGATATTGGCTCTAACACTATCCGATTAGTATTGTATCAATACGATAAAGAAGAGGGGCTTCGTGAGATTGGAAATATTAAAACAGTTGCACGTTTACGTACATATTTACAGCCCTCTGGTGAAATGTCTGAAGAAGGTATACAAGTATTAACAGAAACATTATTGACTTATAAAGCAATGCTCGATGATTTTGAGGTGACTGATGTTAAAGCTGCTGCAACAGCTGCAATACGTCAGGCAACAAATAGAGCAAAAATTATTACCATCATGAAAGAACGAACAGGCATTCAAATAGAGCTATTATCTGAAGAGGAAGAGGCCTATTATGGCTTTGTTGCTGTAGCGCATTCAATAGGCACGAAGTCTGCTGTAACGATTGATATTGGTGGTGGTAGTACAGAAATAACGCTTTTTGAAAATAAAGAACTACAGAAATCTTATAGTTTTCCTTTTGGTACAGTTTCTTTAAAGCAACGTTTTGTAAAGGGCGACATTATGAATGGTAGTGAAAAAAAGGAACTCATTGCATTTGTGAAAGAACAGTTCAAATCACTTCCATGGATTCAGGATATCGGTTTACCGATTATCGCCATTGGTGGAAGCGCTCGAAATGTTGCTCAAATTCATCAGCAAAAACATGCATATCCAATAGCAAGTGTACATGGCTACGAAATGACTAAGGAAAATTTAGTTGAGCTCAGTATGTTTTTAGGTAGTTTAAGTTTTAATGAATTGAAGCAGTTAGATGGGCTTTCGGCAGATCGTGCGGACATTATCGCTCTTGCACTAGAGGTTTTCAATGTGTTAATGGAGGTTGTCGGCAGTAAGCTGTTCCAAATAACAAAGAAAGGTTTGCGAGAAGGACTCATTATACAGCGTATTTTGCAAACAGATAAAAGTGCGTTTGATAAATACAATGTGTTTGAGGGAAACGCTAAAAGATTGGCTCGTCAGTATGGTCGAACTGAAGCAGAAGTGGACTATTTGACGCGATTAACGGATCAATTGTACCGTGAATGCTGTCGCTTCGGTTATTTACAACATAATCCAAAAGATTTGCAATTATTGGCGAAAGCGGCGAAGGTTTTTAATATAGGGGAGTATATTGAGTTAAGTTCGGCGAGTCAGCATACCTTTTATTTAATTGCGAACCAATCGATCGATGGGCTAAATCATAAAGAGCGTGTGAAATTAGCGCTTTTAGCCTCGTATAAAAATAAAGATTATTTTCAGCTATTCGCAGCTCCTTTTACAGAATGGATGAGTCGTGAGGAGTATCGTAAAATACGAGACTTTGGCGCACTTTTAAAATTTGTCTATGCGTTAAATGTATCTAAAAGAAAGATAGTACGTTCCATTAAGATGCAAACAAAAGAGGATTATGTTCAGCTTAACATCTATGTGAAACATAATGCGGCTGCTGAAAAATATCAAGCAAATCGACATAAAAAACATCTAGAACGCGCACTAAAAATACCTATAAAAATAAACTTTATTGAAGAAGGGTTGAACAATTATGACAACTGAAGTTACGAATAATGAGTTAGGTGAAGGAAATTTAACAGAAGCACAAGGTCGTTTACTAGAGGAAATCGCTAAGCCGCAATACTATAATAATCGTGAATTAAGCTGGTTAGCCTTCAACGAACGAGTTTTAGAGGAAGCAGAGGATAGCAACAATCCTCTGTTAGAACGGTTGAAATTTTTGGCGATATTTAGCTCGAATCTAGACGAATTTTTTATGGTGCGTGTTGCGGGTCTACAGGATCAGGTACGTGCAGGTTTCCATAAGCCTGAAAATAAGTCAGGCTTAACACCAAAAGAACAATTAGCAAAAATTGCAGAACGAACTCAGGCATTAGTGCGCCGACAAACTGAAGTATATAGACATTTAATATATGATTTATTACCACAACATAATGTACATATTGCAGACATGAAAGACTTAAATAACACACAGAAAGCATTCGTCAATGAAATGTTTGCAGAAACCATCTTCCCTGTTTTAACACCCGTAGCTGTAGATGCTTATCGTCCCTTCCCGACTTTACTTGGTAAAACTTTAAACTTACTTGTTCTATTAGAGCAAAATGAAGCCGACTCAGAAAATCGTGAAAAGATAGCGATCGTACAAGTTCCATCCGTCTTAGATCGTTATATTAAAGTACCATCAGCAGATGGAGAGACAGTTATTGTCTTATTAGAAGACGTGATTGTAGCGCATATCGAGAAGCTCTTTTATGGTTACAGTGTCAAATCTGCACAGGCTTTCCGTTTGACACGAAATGCCGATTTAACGATTCATGAGGAAGGAGCAAGAGATTTACTTGTAGAAATTGAAAAAGAGTTGAAAAAACGTAAATGGGGTGTAGGAAGCCGTCTAGAAGTTCGTGAGGGAGAGATGAGCGAGGAAGTTCTTACATACTTACTAGAAGAATTTGAAATTGAAGAAACAGATGTTTTTCATATCAATGGACCACTAGATTTAACATTTATGTTCTCGTTTGTAAAAGGCATATCGGTTGGTCGGGAACATTTAGAATATGAAAGCTTTATTCCACAGCCACCATTAGATTTGCAATCGGATGAAAATATTTTTGAAAAAGCTCTGCAACAAGATATATTTTTCCATCACCCATATGAGTCATTTGCGCCAATTGTAGATTTTATCTCAGAAGCGGCCGTTAATCCGAACGTTTTAGCGATTAAACAAACATTGTATCGTGTTAGTGGGAACTCACCTATTATACAAGCATTAAAGTTCGCTGCGGAAAATGGTAAACAGGTAACAGTGTTAGTTGAATTGAAGGCACGTTTTGATGAAGAAAATAATGTGCATTGGGCAAAGCAACTTGAGCAAGCTGGCTGCCTGGTCATTTACGGTATGAATAACTTAAAAACACACTCGAAAATAACGCTTGTTGTAAGTCGTCGAAACGGAAAAATTGAACGTTTTGTACATCTTGGGACAGGAAATTATAATGATGCAACTGCAAAAATTTATACAGATATGGGTATAATAACAACAGATAAGGAATTTGGCATTGATGCTACTAACTTCTTTAATTATTTAAGCGGTTATACAGAAAAGCCAACTTTTAATCATTTAGTCGTGGCGCCATTTGATATTCGAGATGAATTTATCCGATTAATGGATGAAGAAATTGCTTGTCATAAAAAGCATGGGAATGGTTTTATTCGAGCTAAAATGAATTCACTAACGGACAAAGATTTAATGATGAAGCTGTATGAGGCGTCTATTGCAGGTGTGAAAGTAGAGCTTATCATTCGTGGTATTTGTTGCATTCGACCAGGCATCCCTGGAATTAGTGAAAACATAACAGTAACGAGTATTGTTGGTCGTTTCCTTGAGCATTCTCGTATTTATTGGTTCCATCATAATGGGGAAAATAAAGTATACTTATCTTCTGCGGATATGATGACTCGTAATATGATTAAACGCGTGGAAATTTTATTCCCTGTATATGCAAGCGAAGCAAAAGCTCGTATCATTAACATCATGAATACACAACTTGAGGATACAGCAAAAGCTCGGATTCAAGACTCCAATGGGAAATATCATTATAAAGAGTTTGACCGTGGTGAAGATCCAATTAATAGTCAGGAAATTTTCCTAAAGGATGCACTAAAACCTACGCTAGACGAAGAATAAAGCAAACACGCTACTTAGTGAGGGATATAATGAAAAAATATAAAGAGAGTGTAGCGCAATTTGCAGACTATCATCAATTCATACAGCTCAACCCATTTGATGCAATCGTATGTTTGAAAAAAGTTGATACAAAAGCGTTTGAAGTCGTAAATTTTAACGAAAAGCTACCGTCATTTATTAAGCTACAAGATGTGAAAGCCACCAACGCAGAACAATTTTTTACGGAGCAATGTTGGCTACAATTATCAAAAATATTACAACAAGAATTTAATAAAGACCAAAGTCTAAAGGAACGTACGGAGCACACAGTAAAAACATTTGTTGTTCGTGTACAGCCCTTAGAAAAATCAGTGATAGCCGTTATTCTACGGGAGAAACAGAATGAGGTAGAACCGTATTTGCAATTTGTGGAACAGCATGTAAGTCCGGTATTAACAACTGATTTACAAGGTCGCATTATTCACCAAAACGTTGTTGCCACTTCTCTATTGTCAAAAGAACATCAAAGCTTGATAGGGCAAAATATTTTTTCATTATTAGAGAGTAAGTATATCAACGAATTTAAATTATTATTTGCAAAAACTATTGAGGGCTCAGCATTTGGTATGCCCCAATGTATGTTTAAAGGTCAATTGCTAAGTAAAGAACCATTTTATTTAAGAACGCATCCAACGTACTTTAATGGTGAAATTTTAGGAGTGCACTTATTTGTGAAAGAGGCCACTTCATTTATGAATGATCATGAGGCCTTTTATTACCTAGCATTAATGGATGAATTAACGGGTATTTGGAATCGCAAGGCTTTTAAGGAACATTGGCTTCAGCATTTAAATGGTAAAAAGCATAATAAGCAAGCGGCTATTATTTTAGTGGATATTGATCGCTTTAAAAAGTTTAATGAATCCCTTGGTGAAAGTAAGGGTGATGAACTGATGCGAATGTTTAGCCATAGACTTCGTGAGCTTTGTTATTCCAAATGCTCGCTTTATCGTTATAATAGCGATGAATTTATTTTTGTGTTAAAAGATGCAACCGTCAACAAAATTGAACTTACGGCTAATGCTATTTTAGACACATTAAAGCAACCATTTATGATTGATGGGCAGGAATACTTTATTAGCGTGTCAATTGGTATTTCACTCAGTCCAGCAGATGGCAAGGATTTAGAAACACTTGTACGTAAAGCAGATAAAGCATTGTTTTCTGTAAAAGAGCATGGACGTTCACATTACCGTTACTATCGTGAAGATATGACAACTATTTTTCCAAATGAAGCGCTAATGGAGGCCCATTTACGCCGTGCTATCGAATTTAATGAGCTAAGTATCCATTTACAGCCACAAATGGATTTAATGAATAACAGCATCAATAGTTTTGAGGCATTATTACGATGGAATAATCGAAAATTTGGCTTTGTGTCTCCTGCACAGTTTATCCCTATTGCGGAGGCATCCGGCTTAATAATTGAAATCGGTGATTGGATTATTGACGAGGTATGTCGCTATCAAAAAGAGTGGCAGATGAAGGGCTATCGACCAGTGCGAATTGCCATCAATATTTCACCAAAGCAATTTAGGAAAGAGAACTTTGCTCGGAAAATTAAAACGGCCTTGAAAAAGTATAATGTGCCACCTGAATTATTAGAGGTGGAAATTACCGAAAGCTCCATGACAAATGTTCATGAAACATTTTCAATTTTAACTGAATTGAAGCAATTAGGTGTTTATGTTTCGGTTGATGATTTTGGGACAGGCTATTCATCTTTAAGCTATTTAAAGCGTTATCCGATAGATATCATAAAAATTGATCAATCATTTATAGCTGATATTACGAAAGATGATAAAAATGAGGCAATTATTAAGGCCATTATTTCAATGTCTCATAACTTGGGATTAGAGGTCATTGCTGAAGGGATCGAGGAGCCATCACAGGTTGATTTCCTAAAACGTCATTGTTGCCAAAAAGGCCAAGGCTTTTTATATAACAAGCCATTACCTGTAGAAACGATTGTTAATAAATATTTTGTCAGCTAATGTCAACAAGTCAAGTAGCACTTCATCGTGAATTGGATGAAGTGCTACTTTTTTAGCGTTTGACCTTGCCGTTCAACCCGAGCAAAAAAGGGTCAACCCTGATCAAATCTCCTAGCTATCCGATCGAATAGTGGCTTTACCCGAGCAGTTTTTTTGGCAACTTGAACGAACAGAGCTACAGTCGGATTAGAAAATGACTTCATCCGAGTGCAATAAGCATCCGCATTAGCAAACACTATTAGCTATTTATTTTCTACTTTCAATCCATCTAACACAATAGCTGTAAATTGCACCATTTCTGCTGATAAATCGAAGTCTTCATTATGGATTAACCAATCATAAACATTGGCACGCATACAACGCTGAATAATTGCTTGAATTTGACTAACTTCTAAATCTTGCCGAAACTCGCCAAGTTGAATACCTTCTTCGATATACGTGTTCATAATTTGGAAAATCATTCTTTGTGGATTAATTAAATAATGATCTTGTTCCACTTGATTCGTCATCGCAGCAGTATACACTGTTCGTAATAAATCTTTGCCAACAACATTTGTTAAATACTTCATTTGTTCTTTATACAGCAATAAAATTTTTTCACTTGGCGGCAATGTACGATCAATATTTTTTTCCACAGAGCCATAAAAACTATCTAGCTCTTTAAACTTTTCTAAAATAACATCGTACTTGGATGGAAAATGTGTGTAAAATGTACCTTTTGATACATTACATGCTTTAGTAATTTGCTCAACAGATACATGCTCGAATCCATGTTTATTAAATAAATCTAATGAGACTTTGAGTAATTTTTCACGTGTTTCTAATGCCTTTAATTGTCGACTAGTTAATGAATTCATCTTTCGATTCTACCTCCATTTTTAAGGCTCATCACCAAATGTTGTGGATGACAGTTGTTAAAGACTGGCAACTCCTTAACATATTTTCAATGAAAATATTCTGAAAATATAAATTTTTTAATTGACGAGATGGATTTATTTTGATTATGATTTAATTGACCGCGGTCAATGACTGTGGTCAATCAATAAATCTCGTTATTAATGTTACGATAAAAGTGTAGAGTTTGGCTAGTGTTCATTGAATTTTCAAGTTAGGGGGAGGTCAACAATGACGGAGAAATTAGGTTTTATCGGCTTAGGCAATATGGGGTTACCGATGTCAGTCAATTTATTAAAGGCTGGCTATAAGGTATATGGCTTTGATACGAATTCACAAGCAGTGGGGCAATTTAAAAAAGAAGGTGGAGTTGGGCTTCCAACAGCAAAGGAGGTTGCTGAGCAAAGTGATATTATTATGACGAGCTTGCCGACACCACAAGTAGTGGAACAAGTATATAAAGCTGAACAGGGTATAATGCACCATGCTAAGAAAGGAAGTTTATTAATAGACTTTAGTACGGTAAATCCCGAATTGAATGATTCCTTACATAAGGAAGCACAATCATTAGGATTACGTTATCTTGGGGCACCTGTTAGTGGGGGTGTTATAGGGGCTATTCATGCAACACTTACGATAATGGTTGGTGGTGAAGAAGAAAATTATCAAGCTGGCTCTGGAATATTCCGAATAGTAGGAAAAAACATTTTCCATTTAGGTACATCCCCAAGTGTAGGTACACGTATTAAATTACTCAATAATTTAATGATTGGATTCTATACAGAAGCAGTCGCTGAAACAATCGTGCTTGGTGAAAAGATGGGTATTCATGCAGATACGCTGTATGAAGTATTAAGTAATAGTTATGGTCAAAGCCGTATTTATGAACGTAATTATTTAGAATACATGAAAAATGACAACTATCAGCCAGGCTTTTCTACAAATCTATTATTAAAAGATTTGAAGCTAGCGCAAGATATGGCAGAAGAAGCAGGGGTACCACTTCGAATTGGAGAAAAATTAGTGGATCTTTATCGTGATATTTCTCAGCAGGGCTATGGAGAACATGATATGTCTGCAACTTATTTAAGTTTAAAAGAACAATGTAAAATTGAACAAATTTAAAGGGGGACTAGAAGTATGACGACAGCACAAGAGGTTAAAACTTTAACGCACTTTATTGGTGGAGAACTAGTAGAAGGGAAAAGCGGACGCTTCGGTTCAGTATTTAATCCAACGACGGGTGAGGTCATTGCCAAGGTGCCACTTGCTACGGTAGAAGAAACTCGAGAGGCAATCGATAAGGCACAGGCAGCATTTCCACAATGGAGAGATACGTCAGTAGCTAAACGTGCCGACATTGTATTAAAGTTCCGTAATCTTATAACTGACAATATGGAGGAGCTTTTACAAATTATTTGTACAGAAAGCGGTAAAACAATCGAGGATGCGAAAGGTGAAATTACACGCGGAATAGAGTCTGTTGACTTAGCTATCAATGCACCTCATTTCATGAAGGGAGAGTACTCCGTTAATGTTGGTGGTGACATTAATGCCTACTCTGCAAAATATCCATTAGGGGTTGTAGCAGCTATTTCGCCATTTAACTTCCCAATCATGGTGCCTTTAGCGCAAACAAGTATGGCAATTGCTGTCGGTAATGCAGTTATTTTAAAAGCTTCCGAACGTGTTCCTATGACTGCACTATTTGTTAGCGAGCTTTGGAAAAAGGCTGGGTTACCAGATGGTATTTGGACGGTAGTAAATGGAGATAAAGATGCAGTAAATGAACTATTAGAAAACCCGGGTGTGGAAGCAATTTCATTTGTAGGGTCGACACCAGTTGCCAAATATATTTATGAAACGGGCTCGAAATACGGTAAACGTGTCACAGCACTTGGTGGAGGAAAAAACAATATGGTTGTTATGCCTGATGCAGATCTGGAACAGGTAGCAAATGCGTTTATTGGAGCAGCTTATGGAGCAGCCTCTCAACGTTGTATGGCTATTTCTACGATTATGCCTGTTGGAAAGGATACTGCAGATCGTCTTGTTGCAATATTAAAGGAGAAAATTGCTAATTTGAAGGTAGGCTCCTATACAAATCCTGAAACAGACTTTGGCCCTGTCATTTCACAGCAATCAAAGGAAGCGATTATTGCTGCGATCAATCGAGGAGAGTCTGAAGGGGCAACAGTTGTCTGTGATGGTCGTGAACTTGATATTGTCAAAGATTCAAAAGGATTCTTTGTAGGGCCAACATTGTTAGATAACGTAAAACCAGGTATGGAAATTTATGAACAAGAAATATTTGGTCCAGCGCGAAATGTTGTACGTGTTGATTCGCTGGACGAAGCAATCCAACTTATTAATAAGCATGAGCTTGGAAATGGGGTAACCATTTTTACGAATGACGGTTTAGCAGCTCGTAAATTTACAACAGAAATCGATGTTGGAATGGTGGGTGTGAATGTACCAATTCCAATCCCGGTAGGCTACCATAACTTTGCTGGATTTAAAGGCTCCCGTTTTGGAGAGGGGCATATGTTTGGTCCAGATCAAGCACGCTTCTTCACAAAAACAAAAACAATATCAGAGCGTTGGATGACAGGGCATGCTTCGACAGCATCTACATTTGCATTCCCAAGTAATAACGACTAATACCAAATGAAGAGCTGTATTCACGTGCAGCTCTTTTTTTCTAAAAGAATAAGAGGGGGATGGGATGTTAGAATACATTGGACTTTTTGGTAGTTTAGCGTTACTTGTGTATTTAACGATGAGAGGCGTAAATTTACTGATTTCAGCACCATTGACTGCATTGCTAGCGGCCATAACGAATGGTCTAGCATTTTTTCCACAAACAGCAGATGAGAATCAAGCGAACTTCTTAACAAGTTATATGGATGGGTTCACTGGATTCGTCGGCTCATGGTATTTAATGTTTATGGCAGGAGCCATTTTCGGAAAGGTAATGGAAGATACGGGAGCAGCGGATAGTGTTTCTAAATGGATTGTAGAAAAAATTGGAGTGAAATATGCAGCCTATGCAGTAGTACTTGCCGCAGCTGTACTAACGTATGGTGGTGTCTCGGTGTTTATCGTAGCCTTTTCCGTATATCCAATGGCTATTAGTTTATTCAAGGAAGCTAATTTTCCACGGCGCTTTATTCCTGCTGCATTAGGGTTAGGCTCTGTAACGTTTACGATGACCTCAGCAGGTTCACCAGAAATTCAAAACTGGATTCCTATTCGATACCTTCATACAACGCCATATGCTGGATGGGAAGTAAGTATAGTTGTTGCAATTTTTATGGCAATTGGTGGATCAGTGTGGCTAAATTGGATGATTAAACGTGCAGTAAAAAGCGGAGAAGTATTTATTGAACGATCTAATGATCCAGTAGTTGATGAATCTCGTAACCTTCCGAGTCCAATTCTAAGTCTTGTGCCTCTATTAGTAGTTTTAGGTATTTCCTTTGTGTTCCATGATTCTCTTGGAACTTCAGCTTTAATTGTAGCATTAACGGGTGGATGTATAACGGCTTATTTAGTGAGCTATAAATATTCAAAATCTGTCGGAGCAACACTAGCAGCTGGTGCTATGGGTGCCGTTGTAGCGATTGCTAATACAGCAGCAGTGGTTGGTTTTGGTGGTGTAGTAAAAGCTACTCCTTCATTTTTGGCAACAGTTGACGTCATGACAAATATTCCTGGAAGTCCATTAATTGGTGGTGCATTAGCCATTGCTGTAATAGCAGGATTAACAGGTTCGGCTTCGGGCGGACAAACAATTGCCATGCCTTTACTTGCTCCGCACTATACTGATATGGGAGTAGATACGGAGGCATTACATCGTACAATTGCTATTGCATCGGGATCTCTCGATTCATTACCTCATGGTGGTTATGTAGTCACAACTATCAATTCTGTATGTAATGAAAAGCATAAAGATGCTTATATGCCTTTTGGTGCCTTAACCGTCATTATACCTATAATAGGTACAATTCTGGCTATTATATTATTCTCACTAGGAATGTAGGGGGGCTAAGCGTGAAGGGAAAAACAGTTTTTATTACAGGAGCAGCCCGTGGTATCGGGTTATCCATGGCACTAGCGTTTGCTGAGCAGGGAGCGAATGTCGTGATAACAGATATTCATGAACAGCTTTTAGCGGAGGCAATTAATCACTATCCGCAATTAACAGCATACACATGTGATGTTACGAATGAACAGGCAATATGTGATGCGATTGACTTTACTGTTAAAAAGTTTAAGACAATCGATATTTTAATTAACAACGCTGGGTTTCAGCATGTTTCTCTTATAGAGGACTTCGCGACAGAAATCTTCGAATCCATGCAAAAAGTGATGCTTGTTGCACCTTTTATAGCCATGAAATATGTCTTACCACATATGAAGAAAAATAAGTTTGGACGCATTATTAATATGGCATCCATTAATGGCGTTATTGGGTTTGCAGGTAAAGCAGGCTACAATGCTGCCAAACATGGGCTAGTTGGTTTAACGAAAGTGGCGGCACTAGAGGTTGCAACTGAAGGGATAACCGTGAATGCGATTTGTCCAGGGTATGTCGAAACAGAATTAGTACGTAATCAGTTTACGGATTTGGCAAAAACAAGGGGAATTCAAGTAGAAGAAGTGCTTGAGCAGGTGCTTTATCCACTCGTTCCTCAAAAACGTTTACTAGATGTATCGGAAGTTACGGGGCTAGCACTTTATTTGGCAAGTGATATCGCGAAGGGTATAACAGGTCAAGCAATACTTTTGGATGGCGGTTATACAGCACAATAGCTTAGGGGGATTAGATATGATTCAAACAAAAACAATCTATACGGTTCATTCGCCAGGAACGATCGTTTATGGACGCGATTCTTTTGAAGAAGTAGGCGATTATGCAAAAAAATTGGGGACTAAGGCTCTTATCATTAGTGATCCAATAATGGATAGTTTAGGCTTTGTTCATCAATGTAGTGCTTTGTTAAGAGCTAGTGGTTTAGAAGCGATTTCATATTTAGGCGTAACAACGGAACCAGTAGATACGTATGTAGCGGAGGGGCTTCATAAATTACAATCCGAGGGCTGCGATATTATTATTTCCGTCGGTGGTGGGAGCTGTATCGATACAGGAAAAGCAATCGCAGTAGTTGCAACGAATGGTGGCTACATTGGTGATTATATGAAAATGGCAAAAATAGCTGAGCAAGCACCAATCCCACATATTGCGATACCAACAACGGCTGGTACTGGTTCGGAAGCCACGGATGCAACAGTTATTACGAATACGAAAAATGACGTGAAGATGATGATAAAGCAACCTGCATTTATGCCAACCATCGCCATTGTAGATCCGATTTTAACGGTTACCTCTCCACCCGCTATCACAGCAGCGACTGGTATCGATGCATTAAGTCATGCTATTGAAAGTTATTTATCTCGTTTAGCACATCCTTATTCGAATGTACTGGCACTATCGGCCATGGAGTTAATCGTTAATAATATTTTAAAAGTTTATGAGCAAGGTAACGATATTGAAGCGAGGGAAGCGATGTCGCTAGGCTCAATGCAAGCAGGTCTTTCGTTTTCAAATGCCTCTGTTGCTTTAGTACATGGCATGTCTCGTCCAATTGGAGCGTTATTCCATGTGCCCCACGGTATTTCAAATGCCATGCTTTTACCAGCAGTATTAGAATTTTCAAAGGATGCTTGTGTCGATCGACTAGCGGATTTAGGTAAATTTTTTAATAGAGATAATGAGCATTTATCTCAAGAGGAGCTTGCCGATTTAGCCATTGTTTCGATAAAGGGAATGTGCAAGAAGATGGATATAGGGAATTTAAAACAGTGGGGAATTGAAGAACAAGCCTTTTACGCTGCTATTCCAAAAATGACAGCTGATGCAATTGCTAGCGGTAGCCCTGGAAATAATCCTAAGGTTCCGACACAGGAAGAGCTAATAGAGCTTTATAAAATAGCCTTTCATTATGAGTTTTAGAATTTCGAACAGAAACTGTCTAAAATAGGGTTACAAATCATATTTAATTTGTAACTCTTTTTTTATTGATTATGTTAAAAAATTTGAACAGAGTGAGGGGGAATGGAGGCTAGAAAATCGCCTTTTCTAACCACAGATAGCTTACTAGAATGTCCCCATGAGCCATATTCAAACCCTATTAACATTTATAATTCTTTCACTGAGGATCAAGAGAGCATTTGGTCAATGTTAAAGAATATCAAAAAAATGGTGTCAGAGATAGCACCACTAACGTTTTTGGAAAGTTAATATTGTAAAGGAAGCCACTAGAGCAAGTAATCAAGAAGCGAAAAAAGCGCGTCAGTAAAATACGCTCACAACTTAAGAATCTCTGCTAACAGGACTGCCCCAATTGTTTTACAGAAATAATATGACATATACGAGAAAATATAGTAATATTTATATGAATCACCATTCATTTTTTAAGGGGGAAATCGTATGTTACAGGGGAAAACAATTATTATAACGGGTGGATCAAATGGTATGGGGCTTTATATGGCAAAGAAATTTGTGGCTGAAGGGGCAAATGTTGTCATTACAGGTCGTAACGAGGAGCGATTAGCAGAGGCGAAAGCCTTTATATTAGAGGCCGGAAAAACGATTGAAACGTTCCAAATGGATGTTCGAGTACCTGAGCATGCAGAGGCAATGCTAGCATTTGCTGTTGAAAAGTTTGGACAAGTTGATGGGCTTGTGAATAATGCAGCTGGTAATTTTATAGTGCATGCAGAGGATTTATCACCAAATGGTTGGAAGACTGTTATTGATATTGTTTTAAATGGGACATTCTTTTGTTCTTCGGCAGTCGGTAAGTACTGGATTCAAAATAATATGAAGGGATCTATTCTTAATATGGTTGCAACATACGCATGGAACGCAGGTGCTGGTGTTATTCATTCAGCAGCAGCTAAAGCAGGTGTATTGTCATTAACTCGAACATTAGCTGTTGAATGGGGGAAACAATATGGCATTCGAGTAAATGCAATTGCTCCTGGTCCAATTGAGCGTACAGGTGGTGCGGAAAGGCTATGGGAATCAGAGGCTGCAGCTGCTCGTACGTTAGACTCTGTTCCATTAGGCCGGATAGGTACTCCTGAAGAAATTGCAGATTTAGCTACATTTATAATGTCTAATAAAGCAAGCTATATGAACGGTGAATGTGTGACACTTGATGGCGGGCAATGGCTTAATCAGTATCCATTCTAACTTGTTTAGCATTTTTTTCTGTAGCGGAAGCGAAGTGACAGCTGTTATTTTGTAGAGGCTAATTGATAACAAAAACTTTGCATAATGGAGAGCCGGGTTGACGCATACTAAGGGTAAAGAAAGGAGTTTTGCCGAATGGGTATGTGGTTAATACCGGCTCTTATTGCCATTACGATTATTTCTGCCATTTCACTTGTGTCGACGCTGAAAATTGCTAAAATGACGTCTAAACGGAAATCAGAAAACGATACACCGATTTCTGAAACCGTTGAAGAGTATGCGACGATGCTCAACCCAGTTGTTTGGGTATACATCATTTTTTTACTCTTTTTAGGAATAATGATTTTTTATTACTGGAGTAAGGCTGGATATTAAGTAAATAATATCTTCATTCAGTTTATATTCATAAATAAGGCTGAATGAAGATATATCTCCATCGCCCTCAAATACCCTCGTATATATGCACTTTCGATACTTAGTTTTGTTCAAAATGCTAAAATAATTCGTTGCTTTATCAAAACTCTTCTCGACCTTGTCGTGGTCATAAAAGGAATAGTTATGATATGATAAAAGGGAAGCATCCTGTTCTGCAAAGCGAGGACAGAAAAGGAGAAGAAGTTCATGATTTCAACTAACAGCAAAGACTTATTAGCAATGCCAATTAGTGATTTTATTATTTCATCTGAAAAGGTTGCGCATGTACAAAGTGGAAATAGTGCGGAACATGCACTCTTAGTACTTACACGTACAGGGTATTCATCGATACCTGTTTTAGATTTGAAATATCGACTTCAAGGTTTACTAAGTATGAAAATGATTACTGAATCCATTCTTGGACTAGAACATATTGAATATGAAAAGCTACCCGATATTAAAGTGGATACAATCATGGAGAAGGATATCGCTGTATTAAAGTTGACGGATACTTTTCAGCGAGCGCTCGACTTAGTTATTAATCACGCCTTTTTATGTGTTGTGGACGAAGAAGGAACATTTGCGGGAATTTTAACGAGACGTGTTATATTAAAGCAATTGAAAAAATATATTTATCAAAAAGAGTAGTAGTTTAAGAGGGGACTCAGATGAAAATCATGAGGCCCTCTTTGCTTGTATCGGAGGTTTACTGATTGATGGCAACGGAGGCTGAAATTTTAAAAGTACTAGCAGAGGAACGTAATATGCGTAAAGCAGCAGAACGGTTATTTTTATCTCAACCAGCACTTTCACAACGGTTGCAGACTATTGAAAAGGACTGGGGTGCGCAGTTATTTATTCGTTCGCAAAAAGGACTTACGGCGACACCTGCTGGAGAGCTTATTATTGCCTATGCAACTGAAATGCTCAGCAAAAAAGAAGAGATATTTGAAACAATCCAATCGCTAACGACGAAAGTAAACGGGACATTGAAAATCGCCTGTGCATCGATTGTCGGCCAAAACTGGCTTCCGATAATATTAAAGGATTTTGTATCGAAATATCCTGATGCAAAAATCTCTCTTATGACTGGCTGGAGCTCTGAAATAGTAAAAGCGCTTTATGAAGGTGAGGCTCATATAGGGATTGTGCGTGGGCAGGTTGATTGGAAGGGGGAAAAAATTCACCTATTTCGTGACACCCTTTATTTAGTAGATCAAGAGCTAAAAACTATAGAAGATGTCTTGACGACAGACCGACCTTTTATACAATATAAAAGTGATTCCAATTACTATCAGGAAATACAACAATGGTGGCAACAGCATTTCGCTTCAAATCCACGAAAACAAATTTTAGTTGATCAGATTGAAATTTGTAAGCAAATGGCATTGAACGGCATTGGTTATGCTATTTTACCTTCCATTACGTTAAATGATCATGATGGTATTAATAAAATAGCGTTAACGAATAACGAAAAAGAATTTGGTATAACGCGTGATACTTGGTTAATTGGCTATGAATCTTCATTTGAATTACGGCAAGTAGAGGCTTTTGTAGAAGTAGTGCAAGACCATGCGCGATGTTTGTTTGATTATACGAAAAAAAAATAATATATCAAGGCAGTCTCAAGCGATTCACTTGGGGCTGCTTTTTTGTGCACCCGGTATGTGCAACGACCACTACAGGTTTGGCGGTAGAAACTGTTAGTGAAGATGCGTGATTATCATACGCGTACGGAGATTTTAGTGGTGTTATTAGAAATGTGTGAGGATATTGCGAAAAGAGCGCGTTTAGGTGGTTATGTAGGAAGTACGATATCACTTGGTTTGTCTTATAGTCACGCTGCGATGACAAAAAGCTTTCATCAATCAAAAACAATTGTAGAACCCACAAAGAAACAATGAAAATTTATGCTGTGTGTATGGAATTACTTGATATTCATTTTGTGGGTGAACCAGCCCGGCAGCTTTCTGTACATATCTCAAATTAAGAACTTGTGTGTAGTATTCAGCTTGACCTCTTTGATACTCGGAAATAACAACGACAAATACTCGGACATACGATGGATTCCATTCGGGAGCTTTTTAGGGCAACTTCTTTACTTCGAGAGGTCTCTTTTACAGAAAGTGAATCCGCCATTCAACGTAATTTACTTGTCGGTGGACATATTGGTTAAGGGAATGACAACTATGATTAAAGATCGAGGTACTATAAATTGGACTACGATGAAAAATGCTTCGTGATTGGAAGAAGGAAGAAGGTTGTTTCTTGCCTAAAGAAAAGACCAGGTGGGAGCTAGAGGAGCTGCAACAAACGATTCAACAAGCTGCACGTACAAAAAATGCTCTACATCTCACATTATGGCAAAATACGTCTTGGCATAATGAAACAGAAATTATTACAGCAATAGATACGGCAAAACGTGAACTGCTATTTGAAACAAAACAACAATAAAACGAATCCCACTCTCTTCCATCTATGGTTGCAAAGCTAATGGATGAGTACGATGATTAATCGTAAGGATCGTTATTATGTTAATGAATTTATAGTAAGTAAATACAAACTAGAATTTTATACATGTTGTAGCTGGTAATTTAACCGAAAAACGCTGTGAGATCAACGATGTATAAAATTTTGCATATACAATACATAGTGATTCAACCGAAAAGGTAGTCACGACAAGGGTTTGGACCTGGTTGTGACTGCCTGATTCTGATGTTATGTAAAGTCAAAGTGTATGGAAATGTATAAGGTTCACTCGCGAATGGATAATATTGATATTATATATTACTCAAGTTATTTACTTATGAATTTACAAATTTATGTTATTGTGGTTAATATAAGTGTTACAACCAAATTTAAACTCTATTGGTAGAACTTCGATTAAAAAATTATGTTAAAGGTAATTAGATACATTTGGGAAAATTGCTGAAAATTGGGCTAGTCAAGTGGTTAGGAGGTTTTATGGGAATTAGATGCTTTTATATTATCTTATTGACAATATTTCTCATGGGATGCAGTGAAAATGAAGATAAATTAGATTCTGTATCATTTTCTTCTAATGAATGTGAACAAAACTGGGGTATTTGTACAGTTTATGACAAAGGAAAGTATAAGAATTCAGGAGATTCTACTGTTAAAATTGCAATTTTGGATAGTGGTATAAATAGTAATCTAGCAATTTTGAAGGGGAAAATTAAAGAAACTTATAATGCAATAAATAAGGATTCAGAGACTTTAGACGAATTGGGACATGGCACTATGATAGCTTCTATTATTGCAGCTGAAGAAAACCCACATAACGTTATTGGAGTTAACCCTAATGCTGAGTTATATGACGTACAAGTATTGAATAGTAAAGGAGGGGGGCAAATTGAGGACGTAATAGACGGAATACACTGGAGTATAGACAGAAAAGTAGATATCATAAATTTAAGTTTTGGATTTGAAAAAGACAATCCAAAGTTAAAGGAAGCAATTAGTTTAGCACTATCAAATGATATTCTGGTTGTTGCATCAGCTGGCAATACACTTGGCTTGTATACACATTATCCTGCAACGTATAAAGGTGTTTATTCTATATCTGCAATTGATAAAGATTTAAAAAGATATAAATTAGCAGCTAAAGGGAAGATTGATTATGTCGCCCCAGGTGTAGAGATTCCTGTATATAATCAAAAAGGAGAAACTATCATTCAAAGTGGTACGTCATTAGCTACTGCTTATGCAACAGGTGTTATATCTATATTAATGTCTAAAGAAGACTCTAATGTAGACTTGGGATTGACTTCTAAATCACTTGGGAAAAAGGATGATTTTGGATTAGGTTTATTATTAATTAAATAATTAGGAGGGATTATTTTGAAGAAGATTATCTATAGTATTGTTGTTGCTTTAATAATTTCATGTGTCTCCCCAAATTTATTGTTAGTACAAGCGAATGGGAATGAAAATTTAACGAGTTATGAAACTGATGAACAATCTATTAAAATAACTGAAACAGTTGAAGAAAATGTAACAATAATAACTACTACATTAAATACAGAAGATGTATACGTGCAAAGTGATTTGAGTATAGATTTTGAAACGAATGAAATTAGTCTTGATAATTTATACGATGATAACTCTGGTGAAGTTATACAAAATAAATACGAGGTTAACCTATTAACAATAGATGGTGAAGATTTTAGAGCAATTTTTATTGATAAAGAAACTGGTGAAGAGACTTATATTAATACGGCAGAAGTTCAAGCGTCGGTTGCTCCTTTAGTAGTTGTTTTAGCAACAGTAGCTAGATATGGCTTTACTCGTGCAGTTTCAAAACATGGATTAGCACGAGTAACACAAGCGCAAGTGAGCAATGCATCAAAAACTAAGTTAGCAACAGATGCAGCTGCGAAAGAATTAGCTACAGAACTAGGTTATGCAAAAACTGCTTATCGTACAAAGGCTGGTGCAGCTGTATTTAAAAGGTCAGCAAAAGATGCCGTTGACGGACCAGATTTTATTTCTAGAGATAGAACAAGTCATATTGGAGGAGTCTGGAAAGGTGCGAATAAAAAATGGGAGAACTTAAATTCGGATAAAAGTAGATCTGGAACATATGATGCTGTCTTAAAGAGAATAGGTGATTAAATTAAGATGAAAATAATTAGTGGTTAGACACTTTTATTTTCGAGTATTTAGTATTCTTTTTAGTGGTATCCCTCATTGTTTTCTATAATATTTTTTATATTCTTTATATGTTGATTCATAAAATAATATTACTAAAGAGGTGATATAAGTGGGTAATCATATAAAATATCAATGGAGGATAACGAAATATAATCCCAACTTTAGAAATAATGAAGGTCATTACACGAAAGAGTTGGAATGGACAAGTCCTTCACACATAGGGAAAAAAATATATGGTGAAACATTTACATTAGAAGAATATTTAAAAGTCGAAACGGCATATATTGATACTATTATTAAGTTTTTAGATGTCAATCATATAAAATCATTAAGAATTATTAACACTACTTATATTGATGTAGATATGGATTCTGCCTTGTATAACAAATTGTATGATAAAAAATTAGACAATCTTCACTTAAAGGATGATCAAGAAGTAACTATTGATCAAATTCGTCTAATTTCTAAAATGGTATTACGAGGTTTCATATATTGTCATTTCATATCTTCAAATTTTTTTGTGCATTTTGGAGACGAGTATTACATGTTTATTGGAACAAATAATTATCAAGAGGAACCATTGAAATTTGCTAAGAAAAATAATTTATTTGTTGAAGAAATGGTTTCTCCATTTTATATAAATGAGGAAAACGTCGTGAGAACGATTATTTGGACTCCAATTAATGAAGATATTGTAGCAGGCGAGGAAATTCTAACTGATATTCCAATAGAGGAATATAGAAAAATAATGAAGCTTTCGAATACTCATCCAGTAATCGGGGTATTTCCAATTACATCAAGTAATGAGGAGTTTTTCCGAAAAAAACTAAGTCATAATATTGATACTAATAAGTATCAATATTATCTAAGTGCAGGGGATTAATCTCACTGTGCATAATCGGTTTTGATTACCAGTAGATAAAACTGTATCCAACCTAACAGCTTGGATACAGTTTTTTGATTTTTATTCTAATACTCATATAGGGGTTCAACCGACAAAGTGCAGATATTATACGCTAAGAAATTATCAAAAACGAACGTTTAGGGGGTTCAGTCCCGAAAATGCGGATTTACAACGATAAGACTTTTGAAACAGCTTATTTGAGACACGGGCACCCCTTATTTGTCGCAAAATTGACTACGTCTCAATAGATTAAACCCTATCGATGCAAAGTTCAAGAATGTAACCTCTGTAAAAGAAGCCCTATTCAAGAGCTGCTTTTGTAATCTTATACAATCACTTGCCCACAAGTCTTATTGACTTTTTTTAATCACACCAGCAACCTCAAGAACCACATTTACAATCCCATCAACAATCGCCTCAAACTTCAAGTCATACAGCTTATTATCCGCACTATTATCAATAAAACCCACCCCCCAGCAATAACGCAGGGGCTCGTGTATGCTTCAACACATAAAAATCTGCTTCTTTTACGCTGCGATTACGAATCCAACACGTACTAAAGCACTCTGGATCTTCACAGGTTTGATCATCAGTAATTTAGATACGAGATTGCCCTTTACGACTTCGTTTAAAATCGGAAAATCAAAATTGCCACGCACACAAGAAATTCATTTAAACGATAGAATCGTTACCAATGGAAATTTATGGGGAGCTTTTAAAAAGGTAAAAGAAAATGGAGGAGCTCCGGGTGTGAACGGAATAACAGTTCACGAACTAAAATCTCACCTGCGGAAATATTTTGAGCCACTCAAAAAGCAACTAAAGGATGGCACATACAGACGCCCCGAAAGCGAAGCGTCAGGAACAAAGCGCCCAGTCGGAACGGAAATCAACCCCACACATTGGCAATTAGTTAATTCTTAAGAGTTTATGAATATTCATGAAGATGTCATAAGAAATGGAACAAAATGCAATTTAAATCGTATAATTATGTAGCCAACAATTTACATAAAAGGGGTTGAGTTTTTGAAAAAAACGAATATTACGGCATTTATACTGTTATTCATGCTTATTATTAGCTTTATTCTACCTGTAGAGCAGGCCAGTGCAGCGGCTACATTAGGCGTGGAGGCTAAGGCAGGGATTGCAGGTAAAGCAAAATACCAATCAGTTGTGCCAATTCGAATAACAGTAAAAAATAATGGTACAGATTTTTCTGGAGACATGGTCATCAATACTGCCAATTCCTATCAAGTTGCGTCTGCTAAAGTATTTCCAATAGATATAGCCGCGGGAGAAGAAAAAACATTTGATATATATCTAGAAGGTATCGATTCCTGGAATGCAGATGTGTTTGCATTTTATGAAGGAGGCATTGAAAAAGGAGAAAAGGTTGCATATAAAGGAACAAAACAGCTACAAGGTAACTTTTTAGATCCTTCATCAGTTTTTATTTATACATTAACGGATAAAAGCGATCGTTTATCAGCATTTTTGAGGTTATCCCAATTAGCTTCTCAAAATAATGTGGAAGTTTTCAATTTAAAGCAAATCAAGGACTATACACTGCCAGAGGATCCACAAGGATTTGCGATGGCGAATGTTGTGGTTATCGATGAAATTGCTATTGCTGATTTATCGCAAAAGCAACAAGAGTCTTTATTAAATTGGGTACAGAATGGTGGAACATTAATAGTAGGAGCTGCTGATCAGTTAACTGCAACAGCAGGTATTTTCAAAGATTATTTACCACTGGCATTATCCGAGCAAATGACATCTGTTTCTGCAAATAGCCTATCAAAATTATCAGGTGGAGGAACTTTTACACAGCCTATTTCTATATATGGGGCAACTGAAAATAAAGGAAGTATTCCTGTATTAACAGATAGCAATAAGATTTTAGCGTCTAAGAAAAAAGTTGGCAGTGGAGAAATTATTCAAACAACTTTTTCTTTAGGGGATCAACCACTTGCATCTATGGATGGCTACCCAGCATTAGTGGGAAAATTGATAAATATTCAAAAGATATCACAACAAGCTTCGATAGCAAATGGACAGTCACCACTGGATGAAATTTCATATGATCTGCGTAACATCAATGAATTATTCCCTTCGTTTGAAGTATCTGTTAGCTATATGCTAATAGTTATTATTTTATATATTTTAATAATTGGCCCTATTTTATATTTCATTTTAAAGAAAATAGACAAACGTGAGCATGCATGGTGGATCATTCCTGCGATATCAATTGTGTTTTCTATTGGTCTATTTATTTTTGGTGCAAAAGATCGAATTGGGCAACCGCAAATTCAACAATCTGCATTTTATAAAATAAATGAAGATAGTAGTGTAAATGGTTATTATGTAGAGTCCATTTTAACAAATCGTAGTGGTGATTTTGTTGTGAATGCAGATAAGAATACAAGTGCTGTCGCGCTACGAAATTCTATTAATTTCGTAGGGGGAAGAGAGGATTTACATGAATTATCTTATATTAAGGAAAATGCCAATGGTTCAACGTTAACACTACGTGATTTAAGCTATTGGTCTGTGCAATCGTTTGCAGGGAAGTCAACGGCACATAATCTTGGGAAGATGGATATCGATATTACGTTAAATAATGAAAAGCTAACTGGGACAATTATGAACAATTTCCCGTTTGCCCTAAAGGATGTTACGTTAATTTCTGGCATTAAAGAAATTAAACTTGGCGACATTGAAGCGAACGGTACACTTAAAGTCGACACAGAGCTAAAAGCAACGGTTCTACAAAAACCATCTAATTTTACTAATTACAATTTCAATAATTATCCAACGAAGAAGGAAGACGTGAATCCTTCACGTATTGAGGGTATGAAATCTATGGCATTACCGCTTGTAGAAGATGATAAAAAACCTGTCATTACAGCATGGGCAGACCAAGCAATTGCTGGGGTTGAGCTAGAAACAAGTGCCAATATGTCTCCGATTTCCTATTTTGTTCAGCCTTTTGAAGGAAAAGTTGAGTTATCAGGTCCATTTACGATGAAACGTAACAACTTTACGTATTCAGTAAACCAACTATCTCCTAATTCGTTTGCTGAAAAAGTAGATGAACAGTTAAATACTTGGCACTTATCTGATGGTTCCCATGAAGTATCCATCGCGATGCCAGATAAGTTTATGAATTCAGTTCAAACATTAAACGAATTGACAGTTTCAAATAAGGATATTGATCGCATGCAGCTATCAATTTGGAATAACGAAACGAAAAATTATGAGCCATTAGTAGATGCGAAGCAGGTGTTTACAGGTAACATAAAAAAATACTTCAATGAAAATGATGAATTGCTGATTGAAATTAAATTCGGACCAGATCAAACAGGTGAGGAAACAAAATTACCAGATGTAGAGCTGAAGGGAGAGGCGAAATAATGATTGAAATTCGTGATTTAACGAAAAGGTACGGCTCCTTTACAGCACTAGATCATTTGAATCTATCTTTGGAGGAAGGGGTTGTCTTTGGTTTTGTAGGTGCCAATGGGGCAGGTAAATCGACTACATTCTCGATTTTAGCAACGTTGCTATCTCCAACTTCAGGTGATGCCATTATTAATGGTAAAAGCGTTATTAAGGAACCAAAGGAAGTTCGAAAACAAATTGGTTATATGCCGGATTTCTTTGGCGTCTATGATCAACTAAAAGTAGACGAATACTTAGATTTTTACGGTGCCAGCTACGGCATTGGGGCAGCTGAACGAAAAGTACTTATTCCACAGCTACTAGAGCTCGTGAATTTAACGAATAAACGTCATGAATATGTTGATTTACTGTCACGTGGGATGAAGCAGCGTCTTTGTTTAGCGCGTGCCCTTATCCATGATCCAAAAGTATTAATTTTAGATGAACCTGCTTCAGGCTTGGATCCACGTGCTCGAGTAGAAATGCGAGATATTTTACGGAATTTAAAAGCTATGGGAAAAACGATTTTAATCTCCTCACATATTTTGCCTGAACTTGCAGAAATGTGTGATGAAATCGGTGTAATTGATAATGGTAAGCTTATCGCTCATGGCAATGTAGCTTCCATTCAAGCACAGCTGCAGGGGGAGAAGCGTATCGTAGTAAAAGTAACGGAGCGTTTAAACGAGGTACGTGCGTTTTTGGAGGAGGATCCACTGATCTCCTCTATAGATGTAATGGATAATCGCTTAGAGATAGCCTTTAATTACCGAGGAACAGATGACGATCAGGTTGCACTATTGAAAAAGGCAATACTTGCGAATTTACCTATTTATGCATTAAGCGAAGAGGAAAAAGATTTAGAGGATGTCTTTATGGCGATTACGAAGGGAGCGGACAATCAATGATGGAGCGATTTTATAATCCGGTATTCGTAAAAGAATTGAAGTTACGCTTCCGTTCTTTTAAAAGCTTTTCAGGTTTAATGTTTTATTTAGCGGTTATTTGTATTTTTATCGTAGGATTTTTGCTTATAACGACTGGGTTTACAGGCAAGGGATTCTTCAGACCAGACACAAGCTTTATGATGTTCGCAGTGTTAACAATATTACAGATGGCTCTTGTTCTTTTCATTACACCGAGCTTAACTGCTGGTGCAATTAGTAGCGAAAGGGAAAAGCAAACTTTAAATATTTTACTAACAACGACACAAAGCTCTACTCAAATCATCATTGGAAAATTACTATCCTCGGTAGCATTTTTAGTATTAATGCTTATCGCAGGGTTACCATTGTATAGTTTAGTATTTTTATTTGGAGGCGTATCACCGTCTCAATTAATCTCGATATTTTTATTTTATTTATTAACAGTTGTAGCCATTGGTAGTATTGGTGTTATGTTTTCAACCATTACAAAGCGGACAATTGTTGCGATGATTTCTACGTACGGTTCGATCATTTTTTTAGGTGGTATTACAGCGTTTTTCTTCTTCTTATCGATGGCCTTCCACCAAATGGGGAATACCACAGGTACTGGTACTTCTTATATGGCTTACTTCTGGGCTGCTATTAACCCAGGTGCATTAATGCTTACACTTACTTCATCATCCATGGGCGATGCTTTAGTGCAAGTTTCGGGCGTGAAATTACCTGTATGGATTAGTTATTTAATAGCTTATTCGTTGATCATTGTTGTTTGTTTAACAATTGCGATTAGAAAATTACGTGCCAATATGAAAAGTAATCGATAAGGAGGTAACCTTATGGAGCGTCGTAAGCAATTACGAAAATATATTCAACGTGCAAAGACGAGTTTAACAGTAGAAAGAAGCATTCCAATTGCACAGTACGGCTTGTTTTTGGCATTGCTTTCGAGTGCTGCCCTATTCCTTGTTTCACGGCTCTTTGTTTGGCCGTATTATCGCCAAACAGCTCTTGCTATCTTTATCGTTGTCATACTAGCAACAGTGCTGTTTACGTGGTGGAAGCGTATAAAAGAAAAGGAAGCATTGCATACATTGGATGATTATTTTTCTCACAATGAGCTTGTGACAGCCTTATCGTTCGAGGACGATAAGGACCCACTCGTTCAATCTCTACTAACGAAAGCAATCGAGAACGTTGAAAAAGCGTTTGCTGATTTTAAAGCTCGAAAAAAAAATTTGATTCGTCCAAAAGCATTGATTGGTTTATTTGGAACCGCTGTCGTACTGGGCATTCTTTATATGTTCCCAGCAGCGTCACAAATTGAAGCAATTGAGGTGGAAAAAGAAAAAGCTGTCATTGAAGACGTAAAGAAGGAAGTTGCTAAATTAGAGAAAAAAGCAGAAACAAAAGAAGTGAAAGAGCAATTAAAAGAATTGCAAAATACGTTAAAAAAGACAGAAACAGCGGAAGAGGCATTACGGGAAGTCGTGAAAAAGCAAAAGGAGCTTGCTTTAAAGGAGCAACAATTAAAGGATAAGCAAACAGCTAGTAAGGAGGGGGCTTCTGACGACAAAGGTTTATCAAAGGAAGAAGTGGAGCAATTGAAGGAGCTCGCCCAAATGCAGCAGGAACTAACGCAAAATGCAAATGCTACTCAGACAGCTATGAGCAAGCTTGGGAAACCTGCAAGCAATACGCTACAAAATGCTATAGCAGGTGCCAATAGTGCTAACAACAATCAGCAAAACAATAATAATCCAAATCAAAATTCATCAGGGAATTCACAGCCGAACAATCAGCAAGGTAAAACAGGACAACAAGGCCAAACTAATTCTCAAAATGGATCCCAACAGACTAATAGTAAAGGTCAGAAGCAAGGATCGAATCAAAGCAATCAACAAGGTCAGGGACAAGGTCAGGGTCAAGGACAAGGGAACGGACAAGGTCAAGGTCAGGGACAAGGTCAAGGCAATCGTTCAGGTCAAGGTGCAGGCACAGGACAAGGCGGCCGCGATTTATTAACGACACCAAGAATTGGTGGCTCTAGTCAGACTTCAGTTGATGGTGGTGCATTAGGTGAGGGATCACATGTTTCAGAACAACAAGGAAATGGCCCGATTACTAAAGGGTCTATCCGTCCGTATGAGGAAGTTATAGGTTCCTATAAAGATAGCTATTTAGAAAGCTCAGAGCGTTTACAATTACCGAAGGATTTACAAAATGTCGTGCAATCATATTTCACGTCAATTGAGTCTAAGTAGGAGGAAAAGGTATGGCATTTACAGAGCAACAATATGTTGAAATGAGTACGAAATTACAACAAGTGAAGGAAGAAATTCATCGCTTTATCGTTGGCCAAGAGGAAGCCATTGATTATACATTATACGCAGTCCTTGCTGACGGACATGCACTATTAGAGGGTCTACCGGGTTTAGGGAAAACGATGTTAATTCGTACAATTTCTGAAGTACTAGATTTATCATTTTCACGAATTCAATTTACACCAGATTTAATGCCAGCAGATATTACAGGGACAAGCATGATTGAGCGCACAGTCGATGGCAAGCAGCAGTTTACGTTCCAGCCTGGTCCGATTTTTAGCCAAATGGTATTAGCGGATGAGATTAACCGAGCAACACCAAAAACACAAAGTGCACTGCTTGAAGCAATGGGCGAAAAAACTGTAACAATTTTAGGAGATACAAAGAAGATGGCAAGACCATTCTTCGTTTTAGCAACACAAAACCCGATTGAGATGGAGGGAACATACCCGTTACCAGAAGCACAAATGGACCGTTTCCTATGTAAAATTCTTGTGTCGTATCCTGAGAAAAGTGAGCTAATGGAAATTATGAAGCGTACAACAGGCGCTAGGGAAATTGGTTTACAAAAGATCATGGATACAGAAGCACTGGTTAAAGCGCAGCAAATGGTTAAGGAAGTACTCGTTGCTGATGAAATGCTCGAATTTGCGACGGACCTTGTTGTGGCTACACATCCTGAGAGAGTGGATGCCATTGATGAGGTCAAGCAATATGCCATGTATGGTAGCGGTCCTCGAGGTTTACAAAGTTTAATTAAATTAGCAAAGGCAAGAGCGCTTATGAATAGGCGTTTCCACGTGTCTTTGGCGGATATTAAATCTGTAGCTAAGCCAGTGCTACGCCATCGAATGCTGTTGAATTATGAAGGGGAGGCTTCAGGTAAAACAGCAGACGATGTGATTGATGTCATTTTAGAAAAAGTACAGCAAGGTGTTAGCAGGTGACACAAAAATTATTATTGCCCGATGATTGGTTAGCGAAAATCAGTCGCTTCCAAGTGGCAACGGCCTCCAAATTACGTGGGCAGCACAAGGGCTCGCACCGTTCGCAACGCTTTGGGGCATCGCTCGATTTTTCAGATTTTCGTGAATACCATTTAGGTGATGATGTACGCCAGGTGGATTGGAACGTCTTTGCGAGAACTGATAAATACTTCATTAAACGGTTTTTAGATGAACAAGAAATGCGCGTACACATTTTGCTAGATACAACTAAATCTATGGGCGATCAAGCAAAATGGACTTTTGCCCGGCAAATTGTTGCCTCACTTGGTCTAATGGTGCTCGGTCGTGATGATCGATTATCTTTTTCTTTTCTGCAGGATGAAGTGAGGCCACCGTTTCGTCGTAAAGGTGCCATGTATCGTCGCGCCTTTTTACAGGTGATCACAGAGATTGAGCAAGCAACCTATACAAATAGCTTCGCACAGGGAGCTTTCAAAGCATTGCCTAAAGATAGTACCGTACTATTTATTGTGACAGACGGACTTGAGCCAATCGATGAATGGGCGCAACTTTTAAAAAGGCTACCGCGTTTTGCAGGGGATGTCCGTATTTTGCAAATAGTTACGCAAGAAGAAATAGCACCGGAGTATACGGGCGACGTACGCTTACTAGATCGTGAAACGGGTAGAGATGTAAATGTTACGATGTCTTCTAAAGTTTTGGACACATATAGGGCAAGACGTTTATTACATGAAGAGGAATTTGAAGCAATTTGTCGGCGCTTTGGTGTTCGACAATTACAGCTTAAAGTAGAGGATGGATTGCAGCATGCCATCTTCCAACAATTATTAAAAGCACATTGGATTAGGTGAGGTGAGCCGTATTGGGCTTTAGTCAAATACTTTTTAGCTGGACGGCCATCATCCCGGTCATTGTCCTTCTATATTATTTCTTTCGAAAAAAATATACCGATCAAACTGTATCCTCCACACTTTTCTGGTCGGAAATTATGCAAGAAACCCGTGTGTCACCATACTTAAAACACTTACAAAAAAACGCACTGCTTTATTTGCAACTACTTGCGCTTCTTTTACTCGTACTAGCATTAATGAATCCATATGTTAAAAAGTCAACAATTGTTGGTGCGCAGACGATTTTCATAGTAGACACGTCTGCAACGATGTTAGCTGGGAAAGAGCAGTCAACATTTGATACACATAAAAAAGAAATGCTGTCATTAGTTAATGAACTTGACGGAAGACCTGTGACACTCATTACAACAGGCAATACGCCAAAAGCTATATTACAGCAGGAAACAAAGAGTAAAGATATTGAAAAAGCTATTCAAGAGTTACAAGTAACATATGAGGCAGCACAAATGAATAAAGCTTTAGATGTGGCACAGGCTTTTGTCGGTAACACACCAACATCTATTTATGTCTTTACAGATGCGCTCGATAAAAAGCAATTACCGATGGAAAAAGATACGGTGAAATGGATCGTAAAAGGATCCGCAAAAGATTTAACAAATATCGCAATGACACGTTTTGCTGCTACTACAGATGGACAATCTGCTATGGCACTTGTACAGTTACAAAATGATACGGACCAAGAGCAAAACGTAACACTTTCGATAGAAAATATTAAAGGTAAGGAAATAGTAGCGGAGAGTGTTGTATTACCTCCAAATGAAGCTATAACAAAAACATTCAAAGACCTTCCATTAGAAGATACTATGACTGCCAAGATAGATGCTAAGGACGATTATGCTGTTGATAATTCACAGCCTGTATTGCTACAAACAGCAACTTCAAAAGTAGTTGTCGATCAAAGTATGCATCAGCTCATTCAAAAAGGTTTGCAAACGATTAATAGTAGCGTGAAAATTGTTCCATCTTCACAAGTGGCTGACAATTTGGATGCCACTGTTGTGACAAATCAGACGGCGCTACTCGAAAAGATGGACAAGCCAATTGTATTATTTGGACGGGATGATGTTGAGAAGGTTGAAGCTACTGGGGAAATCAGTACAACAAGTGATGCACTGTTTGCGTTTAGTGAGCTAAAAGATATTTACGTCAGTACTGTATATCCTGGATTCGACAACTATAAAACGATTGCATCAGTTGGAGACCAGCCATTTATTCAGCGTTCACCTGAAGGAGATATTGTTGTATTAGCTGATATTGCAGATACAGATTGGCCGTTGCATCCTTCATTCCCATTATTTTTATGGAGTGCTGAACAGGAGCTTTCAGCATCGATTGGTTCACTTGGTATTTTCACACCAAATGAGCAACGTGCAGTTGCTTTAACGCAAGGTGATTGGAGTGTCTATTCGCAGGAAGATGAGTTTTTATCGTCCATTACGAATGGTCTATTAACAGCACCAATGAAGCCAGGAATTTATACAGCTCGCTCAAAGGATGAAGAAAAGCGCTTCATCGTACAGCTTCAAGCACAAGAGCGTGTGATTGAAAAGGGGACAAGCTATACACTTGGAGAGCTTCCGGACAATGGTAAGGAAGAAATATCGAAAACATCGTTCGTACCTTGGCTTATCCTTATCATCTTAGTATTATTTGTTTTAGAGTGGGAGGTGCAACGACGTCGTGGATTTACGAATTGATATGCCATTAGCATTGTTGCTTTTACTTCCATTGCTTATGTATTTTGGATGGACCTATTGGCGTGAACGTCAGCGACTAAAAAAAAGCCATATCGTCGTACTAGGTATTCGTATTGTGGCTATATGCTGTTTGGTTTTTGCACTTGCAGGGCCCTATATTTTATTGCCCGTAAAGGAAGAACAAGTATTATTTTTAGCTGACCGTTCTGCTTCAATGAATGGTACAGATGATGAGATGTCCAATTTTATAGTGGAAAGTTTACAGTCGAAAAAAGATGAACAGCTTGCAGGGATTTATTCTTTTTCATCGACATTACAAACGGAAGCCATTTTATCGAAGTCTTTAAAGGAAGCGCCTAAGTTTACAAACATAAAAGCAACAGATCAAACAAATATTGAACAGAGTCTACAGCTCGCTTCAGGTATTGTAGATCCGAAAAAAGCAACACGACTTGTGCTCTTAACGGATGGCAATGAAACAAAAGGAGATGCCTTAGAATTTGCATCGAAGTTTAAAGGGTCAAATATTAGTGTTGATGTAATGCCGTTTAACCAACCTGTTGCGAAGGATGTATCCATGAAAAGCTTTGTTACACCACAAGTTGCTTATGTAGGTGAGCAGCAGCAGTTAGTCGCTGAAATAAATGCAACTGTAGCAGAAAAAGGTGAGCTATTACTATACGAAAACGATAAGCTTATTCACCGTGAAGCAGTGGAGCTTACAGAAGGTTCAAATGTCTTTACGTTTAAACATTCAGCAACGGCTGAAGGACTTGTAAAATATGAGGCACTCGTGCAGGTTGAACAGGATGCAATTTTTGAAAATAATAAATTAACAAGCGTCACGATGGTGCAAAGTGAGCCACATTTACTAATTGTTAATGGCTATGATACGGCATCACCAATTGCAGCAGCGCTTGGTAAACAATCAATCGCCTATGATGTTGTAAATGCTAACAGTCTACCAAATGAACTCTCTAGTTATTTACAATACAATGCCATCATTTTTGATAATGTGCCAGGGCATTTAGTAGGCGAGGCAAAAATGAATGTCATTGAGCAAGCAGTGAAAAATTTCGGTGTCGGTTTTACAATGGTCGGTGGCGAAAATAGCTTTGGTTTAGGCGGTTATTTTAAAACACCAATCGAAACTTTACTACCTGTTGAAATGGAGATTAAAGGTAAGGAGCAATTGCCATCATTAGGACTAGTTATCGTCCTTGACCGCTCGGGAAGTATGTCTGGTGCAAAGCTAGAGCTTGCAAAAGAAGCGGCTGCTCGTTCAGTTGAAATGCTACGAGATGAGGATACGCTCGGGTTTATAGCCTTCGATGATCGACCTTGGGAAATTATTGAGACAGGACCACTTGGCAATAAGGAAGAAGCGGTGGATACGATATTATCTGTAACGCCAGGGGGAGGTACCGAAATATATGGATCACTTGCAAAAGCTTATGAAAATCTAGCTGATTTAAAGCTACAGCGTAAGCATATTATTCTATTAACTGATGGACAGTCTCAGCCAGGTAACTATGAGAACTTAATTGCACAAGGGAAAGACAATGGCATAACCCTATCAACGGTTGCAATTGGTCAGGATGCTGATGCCAATTTACTTGAAGCACTTAGTGAGATGGGCAGTGGGCGTTTCTACGATGTTATTGATGAGCAGACGATCCCCTCCATTTTATCTCGTGAAACTGCCATGATTTCACGCACATATATTGAGGATAACCCATTCTATCCAACTATATTTAATGTGGCTGGCTGGAATACGTTATTTGCAAATGGTGTACCTAAGATGAATGCTTATATTGGTACAACAGCAAAGCAGGGAGCTACTGTTATTGCAGAAAGTGAGAAAGAGGATCCAGTACTAGCAGAGTGGCAATATGGCCTTGGCAAAACATTTGCCTTTACTGCTGATTCGACAGGAAAATGGACAGGGGACTGGACAAGATGGCAAAATTGGGGCACTTTTTGGCAAACGCTTATTTCAAAAATGCTACCAAGCTATAATGATGTTGCCTATGATGTACGTCTAGAAGCAGA
This sequence comes from Lysinibacillus sp. NPDC095746, assembly GCF_044763535.1. NCBI lineage: Bacteria > Bacillati > Bacillota > Bacilli > Caryophanales > Bacillaceae > Lysinibacillus > Lysinibacillus sp. NPDC095746. The sequence continues at coordinate 21,469 of NZ_JBIWGL010000022.1, read as the reverse complement.
CGGCTCATTTGTCATCACTGATCCAACAAATGAAGCGGCGTTCTTAGATATTGTTGCTGTCAATGAAGCAGGTGAAGAACTTGATACACAACTTGAAACTATTTCAGCATCACAAGTTCGAGCAGTCGTACAAGCAGAACCAGGACTCATCTTCTTCCGCATTGCCGATAAAGAACAGACCATTTACCAGGCAGGCTTAAGTGTACCTTATAGTGCAGAGTATGAATTACGCCCAGTGAATGATAAGTTAATCGAAGCACTAACCAAGCAAACAGGCGGCTCTGTTTTAAAAGAACCGAGCGATGTATTCCGTGAATTCACTAAAAAAGGTACGGAACGTCAAAATATTGCGACATGGCTTTTATTAGCAGGGATGTTGCTATTCTTTATTGATATTACCATCCGCCGCTTCGGTTGGCGCTTCTTAACTAAGCCGAAGAAAAAAGAGCAGCCTGTAGAGAGAACACAGATACAGGAAGATGACACAAATGTTGCCCAGCTATTAAAGGGCATGAAAAAACGATCTTAGTCATTTAAAACGATGGTTCATTGCTTTATAGTAATGAGCCATCGTTTTTTATCACCGAAAGTATATTTCCTAAATTGTTCCGATAAATAGATGAAACATTCCGATGAAATCTGAAATTGTTCCGATAAAACACAAGATTGTTCCGATAAATCATAAATTTATTCCGTTAAATTACTCATCTCACAATATTTTTATCTAAAAAGGATTTACGATTTATAGTATTCTTCCGCAAATTGCTAGCAACGACATTACCTAAGACAGCACCAATAGTACTTGAGGTTAAAAAGGCTGGCATGAAAAATAAAGCAGCAACGGATGTCCCCATTAATAAATGTGCGTAAGGTACTGCTAAAAGTGAGGCAATGATACCTGTCCCAAACATTTCACCGACACCTGCAAGCCATTGCTTGCCGCTGTATTTATAGGCAAGAGCTGCACATAGAGCGCCAATAACACTTCCAGGTATAGCTAGTAATGAGCCTGTGCCTGTTAAAATACGAATAATAGCTGTGACAAAGGCGACCATAACAGTAGGCACTGGTCCAAGAAAGATAGCACCGATAACATTAATGGCATGCTGGACAGGGTAGGCACGAGCAATTCCTGTTGGTATTGAAACGAAGGTAGAACCAGCTACGGCAATTGCTACTAATATGGCCATGATTGTTAATTTTCGAATTGACATAATTTCCACTCCTTTGAAATGTTAAATACCACCGCAAAAAGAGCTGAAGCAGCGGAATTTCGTGTTTTAGCAGCGTTTCTTGCTTGGTTAGCAGCGGAATTTCGTGTTTTAGCGGCGTTCTTCCTTTGGTTAGCGGCGCAATTCACACTTTTAGCGGCGAATTCCAACATAAGCTGGACAATTTGACTAAACTAAAGTCAGAGTTGAAGAAACATTGTATAGAATTTAACACAATATTAAGGACTTGACTCTTTATTATCAGCGATTCTGACTCTCTTATCAGCGATGTTTGATGCTTTATCAGCGA
>NZ_JBIWGL010000022.1:0-19852 GCF_044763535.1 Lysinibacillus sp. NPDC095746 | reverse complement strand
ATTAAGGACTTGACTCTTTATTATCAGCGATTCTGACTCTCTTATCAGCGATGTTTGATGCTTTATCAGCGATTCTGGCTCTTTTATCAGCGATGTTCGATGCTTTATCAGCGATTCTGACTCTTTCAAGTTTTAGCGGCGCAACTTGCTTGGTTAGCGGCAGAATTTCGTGTTTTAGCAGCGTTCCTTGCTTGGTTAGCGGCGAAATTTCGTGTTTTAGCGGCGTTCCTTGCTTAGTTAGCGGCGCAATTCACACTTTTAGCGGCGAATTCCAACATAAGCTGGACAATTTGACAAAAATAAAGTCAGAGTTGAAGAACATTGTATAGAATTTAACACAATATTAAGGACTTGACTCTTTATTATCAGCGATTCTGACTCTCTTATCAGCGATGTTTGATGCTTTATCAGCGATTCTGACTCTCTTATCAGCGATGTTTGATGCTTTATCAGCGATTCTGACTCTCTTATCAGCGATGTTTGATGTTTTATCAGCGATTCTGACTCTTTTATCAGCGATGTTTGATGCTTTATCAGCGATTCTGACTCTTTCAAGTTTTAGCGGCGCAACTTGCTTGGTTAGCAGCGGAATTTCGTGTTTTAGCGGCGTTCTTCCTTTGGTTAGCGGCGCAACTCACAGTTTTAGCGGCGAATTCCAACATAAGCTGGACAATTTGACTAAACTAAAAAACAGAGAGAATCGCCGCTAAAGCGTCAAAAGGCCGCTCCCTAAAAACACAGGAAGCGGCCTTGCATCTACAAATAAAAAAGCAAGTGTCGACACTTCCCTCCGCTAGTGTGAACTAGATCAGGTTCAAAGGGTCCGTATATGATAATATACGTCTCAGCCTTTTAAAGACTCCCCTAGTGGTAAAAGGATTTAATTGTTAGTTTTTCTCATAATAATGTAGCATACTACTAAAAATAGTCAATAACTTTTCAGACTATTTTGTATCAGGATGCATAAGGTGTGGCGCTTTTTTCATTGTCCAAATAAGAGCAAGGAAGAAGCAAGCCATTAAAATAATAGACCCGAATATATAAGGACTGTTCATATTCCAATCGAATAATATACCTGCTAGAGCTGGACCAATCATATTACCAAGACTCATATACGCATTGTTCAAACCAGCTGCAAAGCCTTGTTCATTTTCAGCAAGCTTTGAAATCAGTGTGTTGACAGCTGGACGAATCAATGTCGTAGCTGTAGAGAAGATAGTCGCTACAATTAAAATAAGTGCAAATCCAGATGCGAATAATATTAAGAAAATCGAAACGGATGCAATAAATAAATTGACTAGCACTACTTTCATTTCGCCGAAGCGATTAAACAGCGGTGTAATAACAAATATCTGAACAACAACACCAAAAGCGCCACCCATAACTAATATAATGGCGATATCAGTAGGTGTGTAATTAAACTTATCTGTAACAAATAATGATAATGTTGTTTGGAAGTTAGCAATCCCGAAAGAGAATACAAGCATGATAATTAGCATGACAAAATAAGGCATTCGGACTGAACGGGCCATTTGCTTTGCAAGATTATCCTGCTTCTGCGCTTTTTTCGCTGTGTTCGGTTTTGTAGCAGGCAATAAAAAGAACGATAAAATAGCTGCTAAGATTGCTGCAAATCCAGCAGTGTAAAATGGAAAATGCAAACTAACTTTTGATAGGAATCCACCGATACCTGGTCCGATCATAAAACCAAAGGACATTGCTGCCCCTATCATTCCCATACCTTTTCCTCGTTCCTCATACGTTGTGACGTCTGCCACAAAAGCCATTATAGGAGGTGCCACAAATGCGGAACCAAGGCCACCAAAAAAGCGTGCCAGGAAGAGCATCCACACATCTGTAGAAAGCCCGAAACCAATTTGTGCAAGTCCTGTTACGATAAGACCGAAAATAATGAGATTTTTACGACCGTATTGATCGGAAAGATTCCCAGCAATTGGAGAAAATACGAATTGTGCGAAGGCGAACGTTGCAATCAACATGCCAAGTACTTGTCCTGCGGCACCAAATAATTTTAAATACTCAGGCATGACAGGAATAATAATTCCGATACTCCCCATTGCGATAAACATATTAAACATTAAAATATACAAAGCCGCCTTATTAGACTTCTGCTGGGTCATCGAATACCCCTTTCTTTCATCAAATATACTACAGTCTACCACAAGGCTTATACGTTTGCTATTGACTATAAGTCTGAGATTTACTAGTAAAGATATGCGGATTCTCAAATACGGCCGGCTATTTTTACACAGAAGCTTACTGCTATAAACGAAAAAAAGCTGCTCTCAACGTTTGTAACCTGAGAACAGCTTTGAATGGATTAAAATAGTTTATCGAATACTCATTTTAAATTCCAAGAACAGCTCATTGTATTTGCCTAAGTAATCAGGACCTAAGTTTTTATAAACTTCTAATGTTTTACGTTGTTCTTCAGAAGGATAGAAGCGCTTATCAGATACTACTTCTTTATCCATTAACTTCATCGCTGCAATATTAGGAGTAGAATAGCCTACATAATCAGCGTTTTTAGCACCCGATTCAGCTTTTAACATAAAATTAATGAAAGCATGTGCGCCATCAATATTTTTTGATGTTTTTGGGATAACCATATTGTCAAACCATAAGTTTGAGCCTTCTTTTGGTACAGCAAAGTCTAAATCTTCATTTTCTGATAACATGTCTGCTGCTTGACCAGACCAAGTGAGTGCCACAGCAGCTTCATTATTAACCATCAACGGTGTAATTTCATCCCCGATAATGGCTTTAACATTTGGCGCCAATGTGATTAGTTTATCGGTAGCTTTACGTAGCTCCTGGTTATCTAAAGAGTTAAGAGAGTAGCCAAGATTGTTTAAGCCCATACCAATCACTTCACGTGCACCGTCTACTAAAAAGACTTTACGCTTTAATGAAGGATCCCATAAGTCCTTCCAAGATGAGAAGTCTAAATTTCCAACAAGCTTTGGATTATAGACAATGCCGACTGTTCCCCAGAAATATGGGACAGAATATTTATTGTCCTTATCAAATGGTAAATCTAAAAAATAAGGATCAATATTTTTTAAATTAGGGATTTTCGTTTTATCTAAAGGAATAAGTAAGTTTTCTTCCTTCATTTTTTCAATCATATATTCAGAAGGTACTGCGATATCGTAAGCTGTACCACCTTGTTGAATTTTTGTCATCATTGCTTCATTTGAATCGAACGTTTCATAGATGACGTGAATGCCTGTTTCTTTTTCAAATTGCTTTAGCAAATCCGGGTCAATATATTCTCCCCAGTTAAAGATTGTTAACGTATCTTTACCACTTTTCCCACCGCCGGCACTAAGGGCGTCAGCAGCATAGAACAAAAGGGCGGAAACGACAAGGATTGCGACTGTTGCTTGAATTAATTGCTTCATTGAGTTCCCCCCGTTCTTTTACTAGCGCGGCTTGTAATGAAGTAATAGCCAACTACAACGATAACCGTTACAAAGAATACTAAACCAGAAATAGCGTTAACCGTTAAGGAAATACCGGCACGTGCCATTGAGTAAATTTCAACAGATAAAGTACTAAAGCCGTTACCTGTCACGAAAAATGTTACCGCAAAATCATCTAGAGAATAGGTTAAGGCAAGGAAGAACCCTGCAAAAATACCAGGTTGAATATACGGTAAAATAACACGCATCATGACATCTTTTTTCGTTGCTCCTAAATCTAATGCAGCATCGATTAATGATTTATTCATTTCTAATAGTTTCGGTAAAACCATTAGTACAACAATTGGAACACTGAACGCTACATGTGCTATTAACACAGAAGTAAAACCTAATTTAATACCAACCATTGTGAATAAAATTAAAAAGCTTGCACCAATGATGACATCCGGGCTCACAATTAACACATTGTTTAAAGAAAGTAGTGTGTTGCGCATTTTTGAATCTTTAACAGTGACAATGCCAATTGCTCCTAATGTTCCAATGATTGTAGAAATCAATGCGGAGAGTAATGCCACGATCACCGTATTAATGAGAATGACGAGTAAACGTGAATCCTCAAAGACAGCTTTATAATGTTCTAACGTAAAGGACTCAAAATGATTCATCGATCCGCCACTATTAAACGAATAGAAGACTAAATAGAAGATAGGTGCATACAAAACGATAAAAACAATCGCTAAATACACTCTTGCTGTAGCAGATAGTTTTTTCATCGTACGCGACCTCCTTTATCCTTTTTCTGTCCTGTAATTAACATAACGATGACCATAAATAAAATTAAGAACACAGCAATTGTTGATCCCATTCCCCAGTTTTGGGTTACTAGGAATTGTTGTTCAATAGCTGTACCAAGTGTAATAACACGGTTTCCTGCAATTAAACGAGTAATCATGAAAAGCGATAATGCAGGAATAAATACAACTTGAATGCCTGATTTAACACCGTCCATTGTTAAAGGCAGTATAACGCGTCGGAAGGTTATAAAGGCAGATGCTCCTAAATCACGTGCTGCATAAATAAGAGCCGGATTTAAACGATCCAATGAGTTGAAAATCGGTAAAATCATAAATGGAATAAAAATATAAACAGATACGAACACAAAGCTAAGGTCAGTGAATAGCATTTGCTTTGGATCAAAACCAAGTACTTCGATAAATGCATTTATTGGGCCGTACAAGCCGAAAATCCCGATAAAGGCATACGTTTTTAATAAAAGATTAATCCAAGAAGGAATAATAATTAGTAAAAGCCAAAGCTGTTTATATTTCGTTTTTGTTAAAAAATAAGCTGTTGGATACGAAACAAGTAACGTAAAGAACGTAATTAAAAACGCATACCAGAATGAACTTAATGTCATTTTTAAATAGACAGAAGTAAAGAATGCTTTATAGTTATCGAGCGTGAAATTGCCATGTATGTCTAGTAGGGAATAGTAACCAACAAGGGCAATCGGTGTGATAACGAAAAATGCAATCCATAAAACATAAGGGAATAAAGCTGTTTTCGAAGTCTTAGTTTGCATCTTCGTCGTCTCCATACGCCTCTAAACGTTTATCGAATTCTTCTTCTGTTTCATTTAAGCGCATTACATGAATTGCTTCTGGATCGAAGTCTAAGCCAATTTCTGTCCCTACTTCAGCTTTTTTCAATGAATGCACGAGCCATTCATTGCCATCTTTGTCGTAAGTGGATAATTCATAATGCACCCCGCGGAACAATTGAGTATCAACTTTTACGACAAGTTTGCCTTTTTCGATTGTTGTCATCTCTAAATCCTCTGGTCGAATGACAATATCAATTTTTTCGTTTGGTCTCATTCCTTGGTCAACACATTCAAAAACTTTACTAGCAAATTCAACTTTGAAATCTTCAATCATCACGCCAGGAACAATATTTGATTCACCAATAAAATCAGCTACGAAACGGTTAATTGGCTCATCATAAATATCTACTGGTGTACCAGATTGTTGAATTTCACCTTCACTTAAAACAAATATTTCATCACTCATGGCAAGTGCCTCTTCTTGATCGTGTGTGACAAAGACAAATGTTTTTCCAAGGCGTTGTTGTAACTCTCGTAGCTCATACTGCATTTCTGTACGCAGTTTTAAATCTAAAGCAGAAAGAGGCTCATCTAATAGGATTACTTCAGGATCATTTACAATCGCACGAGCAATAGCAACACGCTGACGTTGACCACCTGACATCTCAGAAATTTCACGATTGCTATAACCAGCTAAGTTAACGAATTTTAATGCTTCAGCAACACGTTTTTTAATGTCACTTTCAGGAAGCTTTTTAATGCGAAGTCCAAATGCGACGTTTTCAAAGACGTTTAAATGAGGGAACAACGCATAATCCTGAAAAACAGTATTTACTTGGCGTTCATTTGCTGGCACGGAGTTGATTTTTTTATCATGAAAATAGATATCTCCTGTAGTCGGTTCTGTGAATCCAGCAATCATACGTAAAATAGTTGTTTTACCACAACCAGAAGGACCTAGCAGTGTATAGAATTTACCCTTTTCTAGCTCCAAGTTAATGTTTTTTAAGACGACAGTGCCGTCATTATAGGACTTTGAAACATTTTCAAAGCGGATAATCGAATTCGTTGTCATAGATGCGCCTCCTTAAGCTATAAATATGAATCCGTTGCGACAAGTAAAATTTTTGTTTCATCAGCATGTGCATTAAAAATTTGGTGATGATCTGTCGCGTCAAAATAGAGAGCATTGCCTTTACTCGCTATGTATTGTTCATCTCCTAAAACGAGACGAATACGCCCTTCAACAACAAAAATAAATGTTTCTGAGAGTGAAGGCTCAAACTGTTTGAATTCCCCGTCAGCAGCAAGTGTCAAGAAAATAGGCTCCATTTCTTTTTCATTTGAAGTAGGAATGAGCCACTGAATTTCATATTTTTTTTCTTCGTCTGTATAAGTGGATTGATCTTCTTCTGTATATACAACCTTTTGTTCAGGTGCTTCATCATCGAAAAATTCTTTAGGTGTTGACCCTAAAACTTCTAATAATGAAAAAAGAGTTTCAATGGAAGGTGAATTTAGATCACGTTCTAATTGAGAGATATACCCTTTACTTAAATCTGTGCGTTCTCCAAGTTCCTCTTGGGTAAGACCTTTTTTTAAACGAAGCGCTTTGATTTTTGCTCCAATTTGCATCTTTTCCCTCCTAGAAGAAGTTTAGCAATCATAAACTTTTGAAATACGAAGTTTACTTTAACGAAACTTTTAGTTTACTAAAACCATTACAATTATACATAATAAAAAAGAATTTGCAATCGTTTTTTAGTAAAAAAAAGTAGATGAAATTTTTAGAAATTATACATAAATGTAGCGTAGAAAAATTTTGTTTAAACTAGAATAAAATTGTTAAAAATAGCTAATAAATAGGCTGTAGCAGCTATTCCATTTGGGGATTTGACGGAAATTTGTCAGATAATTTAATATGTGCACTTTTGTGAAGTTTACTTGTTTGAAAAACTACGATTACTCTGTTATCGTAGAAGACGAGTTCGCTGGTGCGAATGGAATATATCCACTACATATTTAATCGGAGGGATTTATAATGGCAGAACGCATGGTAGGTAAACAAGCACCTGACTTTACAATGGAAGCAGTACTTCCAGACAAATCATTTGGTAAAGTATCGTTAGAAGACATTAAAGCACAAGACAAATGGACAGTTCTTTTCTTCTATCCAATGGACTTCACTTTCGTATGTCCAACAGAAATCACTGCAATGAGCGATCGTTACGATGAGTTCGAAGACTTAGATGCAGAAGTAATCGGTGTTTCTACTGATACAATCCACACTCACTTAGCTTGGATTAACACTGACCGCACTAAAAATGGTCTTGGTGAGTTAAAATACCCATTAGCAGCAGATACAAATCACCAAATTTCACAAGAATATGGTGTATTAATTGAAGAAGAAGGTATCGCACTACGTGGCTTATTCATCATCAACCCAGAAGGTGAATTAAAATACCAAACAGTATTCGATAACAACATCGGCCGTGATGTAGACGAAACTTTACGTGTACTTCAAGCTTTACAAACTGGTGGTCTTTGCCCAGCAAACTGGCGCCCAGGTCAAGCAACTCTATAATTCAAGGCTTGCGAAATTGATGATTTAACAAATAAAACAGTCCCCACAGCAAGTTTGTGGGGATTTTTTTAAACTTGATATAGAAAAAGGTTCATCACCAAAAATTGAGGATGACTTTTGTTAAAACGTCTACTATGTAAATAAGTTGATTGGAGTGGAGGCTGGACGCCCCCAGGAAAGCGCCCAGCCGGAACGGAAATCAACCACACGTTTTGATAATGATCCCAGAAAAAGGAAAAAGGAGAATGTTTTATGAAACTTCGTGAACAAATGCCTGAACTTGTAGGCGCAACAACTTGGTTAAATGGTGAAGTAACAAAAGCGGATTTAGTAGGCGAAAAACCAACATTAATCCACTTCTGGTCAGTTAGTTGTCATTTATGTAAAGAGGCAATGCCGGAAGTGAATAATTTCCGTGATCAATACAAAGATGAGTTAAACGTTATTGCAGTGCATATGCCACGCTCTGAGGAAGATACAAATTTAGAAACCATCAAATCAGTAGCAGCAGAGCATGACATTGTTCAACCAATCTTTGTGGATAGCGAATTAAAGCTAACGGATGCATTTGAAAACCAATACGTACCAGCGTATTTTGTGTTCGATAAAGAAGGTCAGCTTCGTCATATGCAAGCTGGTGGTAGCGGTATGAAAATGCTAGAAAAACGTGTGAATCGTGTTTTAGATGAAATGCGCAACGCATAAAAGAGCAGATTACGAGGCGGGGATATTGTATTCCTCGTCTTTTTTATTGAAAAAATAAGGGAGGGGAATCGATCGAGTGTAAAAGGGAGTAATACGATCAAATCAAGGCGTGACCAGAGATCACATCTTAGGGCAAGCTGAGCAGCAGTACCCGAACGAAAAAGTTATCAAACCGTACGTCCTAAGAAGCACCTCAAATATAAAAGAGAACCGAGTGTTCTTGAATAGGAGCAGGGGATTCCGCTTTTATTGACGAATAGTCTCTTGTTTTGACGATACATATAGCAAAGAATACGTTACAATAAGGGTATAGTAGTTTTCGGAGGGATTTTTAATGATGAAAAAAGAGTTTGCTGTCATTGGACTTGGACGTTTTGGAGGAAGCATTGTTCGCGAACTAATGAGCCAAGGCGCACAAGTTATGGCGATAGATCATTCCTCAGAGCGGGTGGACGAGTTTGCTTCGATTGCCACACAGGCCGTTATCGCAGATTCGACGGATGAATCGGTATTAAATTCATTAGGTATTCGTAATTTTGAGCATGTTATCGTAGCGATTGGTGAAGATATTCAGGCTAGTATTTTGACGACGATTATTTTAAAAGAAATTGGTGTTCAGCAGATTACTGTAAAAGCTCAGAATGATTACCATGAAAAAGTACTGCGTAAAATTGGCGCAGATTTTGTCGTGCATCCTGAGCGAGATATGGGGATACGTATTGCTAATAATATGTTGTCAAATACAGTGCTCGATTACTTAGAGCTTTCGGATGAACATTCGATTATGGAGCTTAAAGCCAATGATGCGATTGCAGGTTACTCTATTATGGATCTAGATATTCGTGCAAAGTACGGGATTAATATTGTAGGTCTTAAGCGTGGTGCAGATATCATCGTATCTCCGCAGGCGAGTGATAAAATTTTGTTAGGAGATATTATGCTTGTCATTGGGGCTGATGTAGATATTAACCGCTTTGTTAAAAAGGCATTAAATGGGTAATGAAAAATGAATAAACGAAGATGGAAACTAGTTATATTTGCGGCAATTATTCTTATTGGCGCTTTTACATGGCAATCTCGCGACAAAAATGAGCAAGAGGCTATTTCTCGTATTTTAGATCACACAGCAGAAATAGATGCGATCGAGCTTTTTAAAGGGGAGCAATCTTTATTTAGTGCAACAGGTCAAGATGCAAAAGCCTATATTGAAAACTATCCGCTTAGCCATGTTAAGAAACTAAGCAAAAAAGAACGAGCTATATTTGAAGAAAAACCACTTTATCATATTGTTTACGAAATGAAAGGAGAGCCTTTATATGAGGTAGATATTTTAAAGGTTGCGATTAGCTCTGAGCTCAGTGAAGAATTACAGCAGATGGTTTTTAATGTTGGGAATCAGCAATATTTGATCTATTGGGCAAAAGAGAAAAAAGCACTTGAACAATCAACAAATACGCAACATTTGCTTGAACAATATGTTAAATAAAAAAGGGTAGTGAAAACAGCAACTAGCTGCGATCACTACCCTTCCTTGTCGTTAAGGAAAATTCGATTTTTGTCTGTGGATCAACTAGAACATAGTAAGCGTCTAGGCGAAAGTGAGTTCGATTGGATCTCTCGTGCGAAGTAGTGGAGAGTTTCCTTTTACTTCGGGCTTAGCGCATTTGTTCTTAGGACACAATAGCATTTTTCCCTTGAAGCGCACGTTCTTGCATTTCTACATCAAATTCCTTTTCCGATTTCGATACGACTACACAAGCTACACCGTTACCAATTAAATTTGTTACGGCACGTGCCTCAGACATGAAACGGTCAACACCGATTAATAACGCAATCCCTTCGACTGGAATCATTGGGAAAGCAGCAAGTGTTGCTGCTAATGTGATAAAACCAGAACCTGTTACACCAGCGGCTCCTTTAGATGTAATCATTAAAATCCCAAGAAGTGTAATGATTTGAATCCATGTCAATTCCATTCCGTATGCTTGTGCAATAAATAAGGCAGCCATTGATAGGTAGATGGACGTCCCATCAAGATTGAAGGAATAACCGGTTGGTACTACTAATCCAACAACTTGCTTAGAGCAACCAAAGTTTTCTAATTTACGCATCATAGATGGCAAGGCAGATTCAGATGATGAAGTACCAATTACTAAGAAAATCTCCTCTTTTATATAAGCGATAAATTTAAAAATGTTGAAGCCGAAAAATTTTGCGATCATTCCTAAAATAAGGACTACGAATATGAACATTGTAATGTATACTGCAGCCATTAATAGACCTAAGTTGCCTAACGATTTCAAGCCGAAATTACCAATTGTATAGGCCATTGCACCAAAAGCACCTATTGGAGATATTTTCATCACCATACTTACGATTTTGAAGAAAATTTCTGCCACTTGCTCAAAAAATGTGATGACAGGTTTTGCAGGTGCGCCAATAGAAGCAGCAGCTAAGCCGAACAAGATGGCAGAGAATAACACAGGAAGTAATTGTCCTGCTGCAAGTGCACCTACAACGTTTTCAGGAATAATGCTAGAGATGAAAGCACCTAAGCCTTGCTCAGACTCTGCTGCAGCAGTTGTATATTTTGAGATATCGGCATCGGAAGCACCCGAAGTATCTAAACCTGTACCAGGGCTAACGATTAATGCAACAGCTATACCGATTGATAAGGCAATGGTAGAGACGATTTCGAAATACAGTAACGCTTTTCCGCCGATTTTTCCAACTTTTTTCATATCCCCCATACTACCGATGCCGATTACAACTGTTAAGAAGATAATAGGAGCGATTAACATTTTAATTAGCTTAATGAATAAGTCTGCCAGGATTTTAAGGCTTGCACCAAACTCAGGGAAGATAGCGCCAACAATTACCCCTAGAATAATTGCAGCTATAACTTGAACGGTCAGATTTTTCAGTAATTTCACTTTATGCTACCTCTTTTCTAAATTTTCTCTTTGATATCGTTTTCACTAGCATTATCATAGCGAATCCTTTAAGAAAAAAGAGATTTAGAAAATAAGAAACATATCGTTCATTAAGTACATTCATCCATATTTTAAATAAAACGTAGTGTTTTCAATAAGTTAAACTGTTATGATACTCTATGAAAAAAATACTATTGTTATAATACAAAAATAATAAATGATAGAAAATTTCGTTTTATGTCAATTTTTCGTAATATTGTTCATTAAGTTCATGACTTTCTCCTCCTTATGTCAACTAAAACTGTTGTCAAAAGATTTTTTTGAAGATAATCTTAAAAGCATATCATTGATAGAAGTGACTTAGCATTAGGAAAGGAAGGAATATTAAATGATAAAAATGCCTGTAAACGGCAAAATCCTGCTAGTGACATTTTTAATCATTGCATTCTCCTTTTTACTTGGTGGCATTTTTGTACTTGGAAACCTCTTAACTGAGCAAGAAAAGGAGTTTGGTCAGCGTGCTATGCTCGTTGCGCGGACTGTATCAAATGTGCCAGAAATTAGTATGCATTTGAAAAATGACAATATTAAAGAAGCGGCGAAAAATGTCAACAAAATTGTAGATGGAATTCGTGTTGTTAATAAAGCAGAATATATCGTTGTCATGAATATGAATCGTATTAAACTATCTCACCCAGTTAATAAAGAAATAGGGGAGCGTAGTGAATCACAGGATTTAAATGCTTCCTTTAGTGAGCATTATTATGTAACGAAGGCGCAAGGGGAAGCTGGTGTAATGATTCGAGCTTTTGTCCCTATTATTGATGACAAAAAAGTACAAGTAGGCATTGTCGTTGTAGGGTATTCACTGCCAACTTTTATAGAAATGTTGCAAAATTATGAGCATGAAATTTTTATTACTATTGTTATATCTCTTGTTTTTAGTATTTGGGGGGCCTATACACTTGGCCGACATATTAAAAAGCAAATGTTTGGGCTTGAGCCCCATGAGATTGCCAAGATGTATGTGGAACGAACAGAAACGTTCAATGCTATGCATGAAGGCATTATAGCGGTCGATAAAGGAATGAATATTACAATTTTTAATGAAAAAGCAGCTGATATATTAGGAGTTACTAGAAAGATAGAGGATTGTATCGGAGAAAAGATTTATGATGTTTTGCCTGACACACGATTGCCTGAAATTGTTGAAACAGCAACACCAGTATACAATCAAGAGCTCTACATTAATCATCATAGTATTTTGAGTAATCGTGTCCCGATTATTGTGAATGGTGAGCTAGTTGGAGCAGTTGCTATGTTTAAAGATTTAACAGCAGTTAAAAAGCTTGCGGAAGAAGTAACAGGTGTAAAAGCATTTGTTCAAGCACTGCGTGTACAAACACATGAGCATAAAAATAAGCTTCATACTATTGCAGGACTTCTGCAATTGGGACATACAAAGCAGGCACTTGAATACGTGACAGCTACTACCGAAAATGAAGCCTCTTTAACGAAGTTTCTGAATGAGCGCTTTCATAATGAAAATATTTCAGGATTATTGCTAAGTAAAGTTAGTTATGGTAAGGAATTAGGCATACAAGTAGAAATTGATCGAAAAAGTCATTTTAAACGCTTTCCACCATTATTAGATCACCACGATTTTGTCGTCTTGTTAGGAAATTTAATTGAAAATTCCTTTGAAGCACTAAATGTTCTTTCAAAGCATGATAAATATGTAGCTATTTCTGTAGATGAGCATGACGGTGTGCTAGCAATTGCTGTTTCTGATAATGGAATTGGGATGTCTGAAGAGGTGCAAGCTCGTATGTTTGAAAGTGGATTTTCTACAAAGGCAAGTGAGAATCGCGGTATCGGCTTGCATTTAATACGTGAAATAGTAAGAAAAGGTAATGGCGATATTGAGGTAGTGAGTGAATTTATGAAAGGGACAAGTTTCTTAATCTTATTTGAGTTAGGAGAAGAGTAGATGGATGTAATAAATGTGTTATTAATTGAAGATGACCCAATGGTCCGAGAAGTGAACAGGCAATTTATTGAGCAAATTAAAGGATTTTCACTGATAGGCTATGCTGGCAATGGGATAGAAGGGATAGAGAAGATTAAGCAGCTAAATCCAGAACTTGTCTTTATGGATATTTTTATGCCAGAGCAGGATGGCATTATTACGTTAGGAAAAATTCGCGAAGAACATATTCCAGTTGATGTTATTGCCGTAACTGCTGCGAATGATATGTCAACTGTCCAGAGAATATTACACCTTGGCGTCTATGATTATATTATGAAACCTTTTACGTTTGAACGAATTGAACAAACTTTAAAGAATTATCAAGCTTATAGAAAGAAAATAAGTGGTATGCAGGATCTAACACAGCATGATGTGGATCATCTAATGCAGAAACGAAACCCTGAGCAAATAGTTGTTCCTCCAATCACTGAGACAATAACAATTGACGAGCTACCAAAGGGATTTAACCGAGCGACATTAGACAAGGTACTTGCCTATATTCAAGAGAGTAACGAAGCCGTATCAGCAGAAGAAGTGTCCATGTATATTGGAACGGCTCGTGTAACAGCTCGACGTTACTTGGATTTTTTAGAAAAACAAAATCTATTAAAGGTGGATATACAATATGGAAATGTGGGCCGTCCTATCCATCGATATTATATTTAATCCGAATGAGTAATACATTTTTTATAGGGGAAACTAAAGGGATAGGGAAGTATCATTTGCTTTTAGATTTTGGGAATATGAAGGGTTGATGAAAAACTTAATAGAGTGAATAAAATATGCTTTATCCCGAGAGGTAAACCTGATTTGATTGATACATATAGCAGAGAATCCGTTACAATAATGGTATATTATTTTTCGGAGGATTTTTTATGGGAAATAAAGAAATAATTGATTTTAGAAAGCTAATGGGGAGTAGGTTTAACACACATGTTCAACGTTCGAAAAGAGTCGCTATTTAAATTTTTGAAAATTCTATTTCCAATAGCGCTTTTAGCAATAGCCATTTATGAAATTCTACAAACGATCAGTGGGATAGATGTTCAGTTACTTCAGAAAGAAGTGAATGAACTGCACATATGGGAGCTCTTATTTATTCTTTTTATTACCTTCTGTGCCATTACACCGATGATTTTTTATGATGTTATTTTAGTAAAAATATTAGGAATCAAAATAAACAACCGTCTTCTACTGAATCATTCTTTTGTTGTAAATACCTTCTCTAATCTTATTGGCTTTGGTGGTTTAGTTGGTGTTTTTTTACGTAATTATTTCTATTCGAAATATAAAGAGGATAAGGAAGACTTATTAAAAAGCATTGCCTCCGTAACCCTCTTTTATTTAACAGGGATTTCGCTGTTAGCTTGGATTATGTATATATTCTATTGGGACTTCCCATTGCTAAAAGAAGTACGATGGTTAAAAATAGCAGTTATTCTTGTCAGCCTATATGTACCGATTTTTATTGCTATGCTTCTCATTCGCAATAAAAAAGCAGGTTCTATAAAGCCAAAGATCTCTCTTCAATTGATGGGCACTTCCGTAACTGAATGGGTTGCAGTCTTTTTAGTTATTTGGATATTAACTTTTATTTTAAAGATTCCAATAAATTTATCCGATTTACTTCCGATATTTTTAATTGCTTCCTGTGCGGGTATTGTCAGTATGATTCCTGGCGGGGTCGGCTCTTTTGACCTTGTTTTTTTATGGGGGACTCAAAGTTTAGGAATCGCTGATGAAAAAGTGCTTTTTCTATTAATTTTGTACCGAGTTGGTTACTTTGTGCTTCCATTTTTAGTTTCTTCTCTTTTATTTGTAAAAGAATATTGGGAACGTTGGAATCAATCATGGGATGACTTGCCAAATGTCGTTCTTCAGAAGCTGAGTCATATGCTGTTAACGATATTGGTATTTCTCTCTGGCATTGTATTATTGCTATCAGCTTCGGTGCCAGGTATTTTAAGTCGACTAAAAATAGCTCAGGAATTTTTATCTTCGCCGATTATGCATGTCTCTCATCAAATGACTGTTGCAGCTGGCTTTATTCTCTTAGGTTTATGTAGAGGGATTAAATATAAAGTGAAAAGGGCCTATCAGCTTTGCCTCATTGTGCTAAGTAGTTCTGCACTATTTTCAATTTTTAAAGGCTTGGATTATGAAGAAGCAATTTTTTTACTCATTGTCACAGGGCTGTTAATTGCCTCAAAAAAACAATTTTACCGTGAAAGTAACGTTTTGACATGGGGAATCGTTTTGATTGATCTTGCGGCAGTGACAATCATTACAGCGATGTATGTAGTGATTGGTTATGTAAACTTACCTACTTCCAAAATTCATATCCCAGTCGCTTTGCAGGAATATATCATTACAGATTACCGAGACCTATTTTATAGTGCAGTAATAGGCATCTTAATAGCAATTGTCATTTTTTATATAGGCTATTTTATCCGTGCACCTAAGAAAATGGAAAAGCTTTTATCAAGTGAGCAAGAAGAGAAAATTAAAGACCATTTGATGACCTATAAAGGGACGGAATATTCACATTTAATTTTTTTACATGACAAATTTATACATTGGAATAAACAGGGTACAGTTGTATTTTCTTATCAAATATATGCCGATAAAATTGTTGTACTGGGAGATCCAGTGGGAGATGAATCTGATTTTTTATCCGCTATTCAGGAGTTTTTAGAATTGGCAGATAAGCATGGTTATACACCGGTTTTTTATGAAATTAACAATAAAATTTTTCCTTCTTTACATGAGCATGGGTATAGTTTTTTTAAGCTTGGCGAAGAAGCCTTTGTAGACTTGGATAAGTTTACACTTGCTGGTAAGGGAATGAAGGGACGCCGAGCAGTAAAAAATAAATTTGAACGAGAAAATTTTACAGTTGAAATAGTAAACCCTCCTTACTCACAGGAATTAATGAATGAATTGCAAGAAGTATCAACGAAATGGTTGCAAGGAAGGTCAGAAAAAGGCTTTTCTCTTGGCTTTTTTAATGAACACTATTTAAACACTTCAAACATTGCCGTTTTACGTGGTACAGAAGGAGTTATTGGCTTTGCTAGTCTCATGCCAATGTACGATAATGGCGAAAGACTCTCAGTAGATCTCATGCGTTTTAAGCCGGGAGCGCCATCTGGAACGATGGATTTCATATTCCTATCGCTCTTTGAATGGGCAAAAGCAGAAGGCTACCATGTTTTTAATATGGGGATGTCGCCATTGTCAAATGTCGGACAGTCTAGGTATTCTTTTTTAAGCGAAAAAATAGCAGCACAAATATTTTTACATGGGCAGTACTTCTATCATTTTAAAGGATTAAGAAACTTTAAATTAAAATATGCAGATTTTTGGGAGCCAAAATATATAGCATATCGAAAGAAATCCTCACTGCCATTTACAATGGCACAGGTCACGTTATTAATTGGTAAAAAGAGAAAATAAGTAGCTAAGTTTGTACTAAAAAGAAGAGTGTGAATTTAAGAAGTTGTGCTGGTTGTGCTGCCAGCATAATGAAACGCATTCGACAGAAGCCAATACAAAAAAGATGCATTGCAAAATTACTTTGCGATGCATTTTTTTTATGAATTTTTATAGTCAGAAAAATGATAAGGACCGGAACGCAGGACATCGCGATAAAGCATCAAACATCGCTGATAAGAGAGCCAGAATCGCTGATAAAATAGCGAACATCGCTGATAAGAGAGCCAGAATCGCTGATAAAGTATCGAACATCGCTGATAAAAGAGTAAGAATCGCTGATAAAGTATCAAAGAGAGCCAAGTCCTTAATATTGTGTAAAATTCTATACAATGTTCTTCAACTCTGACTTTAGTTTTGTCAAATTGTCCAGCTTATGTTGGAATTCGCTGCTAAAAGTGTGAGTTGCGCCGCTAACCAAAGGAAGAACGCCGCTAAAACTTGAAAGAGCCAGAATCGCTGATAAAGAATCAAATATCGCTGATAAAAGAGTCAGAATCGCTGATAAAGTATTGAACATCGCTGATAAAGCATCAAACATCGCTGATAAAGCATCAAACATCGCTGATAAAGCATCAAACATCGCTGATAAAAGGGTCAGAACACCGCTGATAAGTGAAGCGAAATCGCTGATTGATTCATGATGAAATAAAGTTTATGAAAAAATTGTAATTTTATATTTGATTTTCCATTAGCGCTTTGTAATAATAGAAATTCAATATAACATGTCACTAAATTTCACCTTATTTCAGCGGGTGCCCCACACATCCGTTGAAATAGAATACCAAGCCATAACTGATAAGAAAGGAGTTCGATAAAAATGTTAATAAGAGAGGCAAAACGTGAAGATGCTGAACAGATTATAGCTGTCATAAAAAATGCAGAAGAGTCTAATTTAATGTTATTCGGGCCAGGTGAAAGAAAGTTAGAGACTGAACAATTTACTAAATTTATTGAGAATAGTAGCAATAACAGCCATTCTGCTTTGTTGATAGCTGAAATAGAAAAGAAAGTAGTTGGTTATTTAATTGTTCAAGGTAATAATATGCCATCTAGAGTTTCACATCGAGCCTATATTGTTATAGGTATCCATAGTGATTATAGAGGCCGGAAAATAGGTACAGCATTATTTAGTCACCTTGACGAGTGGGCAAAAAGAAAGGGTATGCATCGCTTGGAACTAACAGTAATGGCGAACAATACTGTAGGTGTTGCTTTATATAAAAAAATGGGATTTGAAATTGAGGGAACTAAGAGACATTCCTTATATGTTGATGGTGAGTACATTGATGAATATTTTATGTCAAAATTATTGTAATACAAAGGGTGTGTGTATATGAATTCTAGAAGAAACACTAGAAGTATTAATATCGGTATTTTTTCACCATCATCTCCAGCATCTGTCAGTGCCCTTTCTCGATATAAGCGTGCAAAAGCTTTTCTTGAACAAAGAAATATAAACTTAATTGAAGGAAGTCTAACTGGTAAATCTGATATGTATCGCTCTGGCACTCCAAGAGAGCGTGCTGAAGAGTTAAATAAATTAATACGAAATCCAAACGTCCCCATCATCATGTCGACAATCGGTGGTACAAATTCAAATAGTATGCTGCCATATATTGATTATGAGGCGTTTCGAAGCAATCCAAAAATCGTCGTTGGTTACTCTGATGCAACGGCATTTTATTGGCGCTTTACGCAAAACAGGAATTACAACTTATTACGGTCCAGCATTAGTTCCTTCCTTTGGTGAATTTGAACCATTGGTCAATGATACATATCAATTCTTCGAGAACTACTTCTTTAAGTCACAATCATTACCTTACGAAATTCCAATGCCTCCATATTGGTCAGATGAACCCGTCAATTGGTTAGAAAAAACGGGAGAAAAAAAGTTATATAAGAATGAATGGTTGACGGTTCAAGAAGGAGTTGCTGAAGGTAGATTAATTGGTGGCAATGTAAATGCTATGTATGGATTTATTGGTACTTCTTATTTCCCGAAAATTCATGATGGAGATATCTTATTAATAGAAGATAGCGCTAAAAATACTGCTATCGTTGAGAAAAATTTTGCGATGCTGAAATTACATGGAGTATTTGAAAAAATAAGTGGCATTATTTTAGGCAAGCATGAACGCTATGATGATTTAGAGACTGGACGTAGACCATATGAAATACTGCTTGAACAGTTAGACGGCATTGATATCCCGATTTTAGCAGAATTCGATATATGTCATACACACCCAATGCATCCAATTGCTATAGGAAAACAAGTAAGATTAGATGCAACGGCTAAAAAAGTCTATTGTATTGAGAAATGGTTGTAAATTAAATAAGCCCTGCTAATTTTTTGCAGGGCTTAGTCCAATTATGATTTAATATAGTCATTATCTGTAATAGCATACATTTTAACATTTTGATGATTCCCCTTAACAAACATACTTTTTCGTAAAATCCCCTCAAAAAGCATCCCTGATTTCTCCATTACTTTTTGAGATCCTATATTCTCTTCAAAGCATCGCGCTTGAATTCGCACTAATCCTAATTCGGTAAAGCCAAAATCGATTAGTTTTTTTACTGCTTCAGTCGTTATCCCTTTATTCCAATTATCTTCAGATAGAACATAGCCTATCTCCGCACATTTATGTTTGTCAGTTATAGCAACAAAATCGATAGTGCCAATTAAATTTTGCTCAAATTCGATGCCCCATAAGAGATGATTATCTTGTTTATAGCCATTTAAAACTAATTCAATAAACTCTTTTGTTTCGTCTAAATTCTTATGGGGCTCCCATGTAACATAGCGTGCTACATTTTCACTTGAAGTGTAGTTGAATATTGCTTCTGAATCATTTAATGAAATCGGCCTTAACGTTAATCGTGCTGTTTTTAAAACAGGTGGTGCTTGTTTAAAAATGTTATTGTTCACAAAACTCCCCCTTCATCATTAAAGTTTATCTAATTGAATCAATTTCATAAATCACTTTTTTCAAGAGCTTAGACTGCTCCTATTAAGAAAATTTACGTTTTTAAAAATTATGCTGCTTGAGTTTGTGA